>JAFMRP010001594.1 GCA_017354095.1 Ktedonobacteraceae bacterium | reverse complement strand
AGCGTGAGCAGGGTTTCCAGAATGGGATCACTGCCTCTCAAGACCTCATCCAGAAAGACGAGGGATGCCGTGGGGAGGCGCCCGGCAGTTTTGCGCACGTAGCGATCCTGGTGGAGCCCCTGTAGCGAAACCGGGCCAAAGAGATCTTCCGGCGTCGTAAATCGGGTCATCAACCAGTGAAAGCACGAAAGGCTTCCCCCTTGGGAGGTCCTGATCTGATGCGCCAGTTGCGCGATGAGCCGGCTTTTGGCAGTTCCCGGTGGACCTACCAGGATCAGATGCTCACGCGTGAGCAGGGCCAGGAGCGCAGTGTGAATGGCTTCCTGTCGTTCTAGCAGCACCTGGGACAGCTCCGTTTCCAGCTGCTCGAAGGTTGCAAGGGTGGGGTGAACGGGGGTGAGATCGAGAGAGGTCAAAGCGGTCATCGGTTGAAGGGTCGTGGTCATGATGTCTCCTCCGAAGAGCCCATCTGCCCCGACGTGGTCGATGTCGGTTGGCAGAGGTGGGCGTGAGGGGTTGTGGGAAGGGACCGCCAGTATGCCTGCCGGCAGCCCGTTCCCGACTGTGGTGGAATGGGCATGTGTGATGGTGCAGCGTAATCGTAGGGTGGCGCCCGAGGCCATGCGCTGGCGTCATCCTGTTTACAGGTCACAATAAATCGGTTCTCCTTGTGCCAGTGCTCGTTGGAGGAACTGCAGCAGCTCTGCTTTTTTCTGTAGCAGCCGCGCCATCAGGGCCTCGGGTGTCTGGAGCGTCTCGCCCAGAATGGGATGGACGCGCAGCAGGCACTGCCATTCCTGTTCGGTCACCTCCTGTAGCTCGGCCTCCTCGATCAGCGGTATCAGCCGACTCACGTCGTCTAGGGAGAGTTGCCGGGAGGCAGGTTCTAATTGCGGAAGCACATCGCGCGCCCAATCCAGGTCTAGGCGCAGCAGCAGGCCCGCTGGGTGATAGGGGTCCCGAAAGGAGGCCTCTGGCGGCGAGAGCAGGATCTGGAGCCGCTGCATGACCCGGTGGAGCGCTTCCTGCAAGGCGTCTCCTGCTCCCTGCTCGATCACTGCAGGGAGTTGCTGGAGTGCGTGTAGCAACGCCGGATCAGTGATGTCGTGCTGCGTGAGAGTGTCATGGACCTGCTCCATCAGCCGATCTAAGGGCGCTTGTACCTCTCCCTCTAACAGCGCCTGCAGTGTCTGGATGGACGCAAGCAGTTCGGAAGGCACGTCCTGCTCCTGCTGCGCGATGATCTGCACGCGCTCCTGGATGCGGGCCAGGATGGTGTGTAAACAGCGCAAGGCGTCCCCGTGGATCAGGTCGCGCAGCTCCTCCGCTCGGTGCAGCAGTTCCGTGTGTCCTGCCTGCGTCAGTTGTGCGACGAGCTCGTTGGCGAGTCAGCACATACGGCTCGTGGGCTCCTGATGGAGCAGATCACGCAGCTGGACGGCCAGGGCGAACGCAGGTTCTGTCTCCATCTGGGATCGGTCATCACCTGGCAGTGGCGGTGCTTCCTGCAGCCGTTTCGCTTCTTGCTGGGCCACCTGCAGCATCTGGCGCCAGGCCTGCATGGTGGGTCGCTCATCTCCCGACCAGGCATCGACATCGGAAAGCGTCGGGACATCCAACGGGGGACGCAGCGCTTCGACCACGCGTTCCGCTTGCTGCTCTTGCCAGGGACGGGAGTCGCCCTGCGTCAGGACTGCGGCGTCGGTGGCCTGCTC
>JAFMRP010001593.1 GCA_017354095.1 Ktedonobacteraceae bacterium | reverse complement strand
CCATATCGCGAGCGCGGGCGAAGACCTTCCCTGAAAGTTCTTCGGTTTGCTGCGCCGTTTCCGCGCACTGTGAAAGTTGGTCGTATGCGTCCTGTTGGGTGTTTGCCTGAGTGAGGAGATCCCGAATCTGCATATACACATCGATCAGTGTCTCGTCGGTGGCGCGTATAAACCAGCGGTTATACATCTGTGCAAGGAGGCGAAGCGCCTCATCCTGTTGAGCTATGGGTGAAATGGTAGTCATGTGAGTAGTTATCTCCTTCGATTCATCTTTGATGTACCTTGTATGGGTATGAGACAGTTCACGGGCCAACTTCTGCGGATGGATTGGAGTACCTGCTATCGTATCTGACTTGAAGATTGGGAAGGCGCTGTCGCAAGGCTTCGAGCACTGTCCATCGAGTACTCTCTTCGACAATGGCCTGGTTATCCATTAAGATGAGTGAGTAACCCTGCTGGTAGTACTGCAGGAGCGCGGGAAAGCCGTCTGGATGATTGAGGGATATAACGACTTCCTGCCATCTGCGAAAAGCATGAGAGGAGAGGGCCGAGATAGGTTGAAGATTCGTGCGAATAGCCCAACCACGATCGGTATATCTAGCTCCAAACGCTGCGCGCAAGGTCTCTCTGGTCAATTCGCCCAGTGTCTGGTTTTTCCCAGACCTACGACCTTGATGACGTAGATCGACAATGATGGTTGGTGATGGCATCTGTGCTACCAGTCCTTGAAGGGCTTGCAGTGTTGTCTCTGGCGGTCCAAGGCGCGCATAAAAGACCGCAACCTGTGGTCCTGTGCTCACAGTAGTGATTTCAGGAGGTAGGGCTTCCTCCAACGGAAGTGAGGACATATTGCTGGAGATCTCGACGGAGGAAATGTTTTCCTGCTCTCCAGATGGCCTGTTTTCCCATGCCTGTTCGTCCAATGGATCACCTCGCTTCTCCGCTTCGTCTCTCCTTGCCCTCTCTGACTGGTCGGTTGTGTCGATGTCTGTCTTCGCTGTGAGGAGGGTGATGTCCTCCTCATCGGGCAGGATGAACTCTTGCTCCTTCTGGATCAGATCCTGCGCTTTGTTGCTCAGGCCAGTAGAAAGATCCTTGGGAAGCTGTTCCTCGTAGAAAATGGCTTCATCATTGTCGAGTGGCTCTGCCACAATGAGCATATTCTGTATAAAATGAGGAGGCGCAGAATCGTTAACAATGGTGGTCATCGCCGTTGCCTGGTTCTCTGTCTGGATATGGGAGTGTCCATTCGCTGAAGTACTCAGAGTGGCAGCAATAGGTAGTTCTGTGGCAGCGAGTTGAAACTTACCATTGAGGACAACCTGTATGGGAAGCGTACCTTTGTGCAAGAGCGCGTCGCTACCATTCCAGCGTCCACGCCAGTGGTGTATCTCAACACCTCGACGCAGCAGACGGATCTGCGCTTCATCGGTGGCACGGTGAAATTGCCAGGTAAAGATCAGATGCTCGCCTTCTGGTATCCCTTCCAGAGGGACATCATTGAGCTGGACCTCCAGGTAGTGGTGAGGTGGAAGGGATCCACTGTGCAGTAAACAATTAACGAGGGGTAAGAGGGCCGATGGTGGGTCCGCTTGCGTGACTTGCGGGAGTACTATCGGAACAACGTCAAGACGAAGATGCATGGTTGGTCCTCCTTATTAATTATGGTGATATCAGAGATGAAGATGTGAGCAAATGAGTAGATTTGCCGCAAG
>JAFMRP010000425.1 GCA_017354095.1 Ktedonobacteraceae bacterium | reverse complement strand
GGCCTAGCCATTCTTGCAGCTCAAAAAGAGAAAGCGGTTCAGCCGCGTTAAAGAGCTGAGAGGCAATTGTGGAGCGTGCCCGGTGACTGGTAATCTTCCCCCGTGCATCTTGCCGTAGCACTCCCGCTTTTTGACACAGCGTCGGAATGAGCACCTTGTTGAGATAGTATTTTCCCACCCGCTCTCCTCGGTAAGCAAAGAGGAAATGCACAACTTCCCCCGTTTTGGGATCGCGCTTTGGTGGTTGGGGAGGGCGGACCTGCTCCCAGGCGGCAATAGCTTCCCCGACCACGCGATCAACTGGTTTGGTAAAGGCAGTGCCTGTCTTGTGCGCCGGAATATCCATCAGACACACGGCCTCTTTCGGCAAGACCTCATTGGTTCCCGCAATCGTCACGTCCTCTCGTTGCCACCTGATGCAGCCAAGCCGTAAGCGGCTCCACTCATCCGAGCGCAGTCCACAAAAAAGCCAGACAATGGTCATTGCCCGAACCATCGGGAGTGGATACCACACGATGGGTTGCTGCCCTTCCACTGGCTGGTAACGAACGGGGAGATCCTCGCGCGTGAGATGGAGAGCCGCCCACAAGAGCTTGGCCCAGATGTCATCGCTGATGGTTCGCGGGTTGGGTCCAATGAGGGCGCGAACAGAACGGGGTGTTGCGAGAGCCCGACGAGGATCAAAACGCGGGGGGAACCATCCCCATTCCTGGCAATCCAGAAAGAATGCGCGCAACGCCGCCAGAAAATGCTTTTTGTACCCTGGCCCCACCGGCTGCCCCGCCCTGTCCTTGACGAGCCTCTTCACATATTCTGGTTCGATCCACTCACCGGCCTGTAGCTGATCGACGAAGGCCACAAAGGTCGCGACAAACTCTCGGGTCCAGCTCCCAGGATCGCTGTACTCCGGGTGCTCTTTCGCCAGCCGTCGTCCGGTTTTGAGCAAAAACGTGTAATGGGTCTGGCGAGTAGAGGCCGTAAGAGTGGAGGTCGCCCGCCACCGCTGACAGATCGAGAGCCATTGTGGGGCCACTGTTCCCACTCCCAGGTTCAGCCAGTGCTGGCGTTTCCCCACTTTCTTGGCATCAGGGGAGGGAACCTCTGGCAGGATCGTCTGAAAGATCCCCAAAGCCATCAAAGCGCAAGATACCCCCATCACCCCGAACTATCACCCTGTGTGGGTGATGGCGATCTGAGGGAGACACGCTATAATGAAGGCAATAAAACGCATCATGCTCGACGCTATCCGGGCGACAAACCTGGAAAGCGGATTCGTGACGTCGGAGGTGTCAAGATATGCTCCCAACGAGAAGCAAAAATATTGGCTGGTGGGTGTTCATCCTCTTCATCATTTTGATGACGGGTGTGACTCTCCTGACAGCCCGGGCTCTTTTTGCGGAACAGAAACAGTTACCGTTGGTTTCTTTCATATACGTCTACTATTCTTTCCTTGCCATCCACATCGTTCTGGCAACCATCGCTGTCTTGGCTGGTATCATTCAGTTTTTCCCGCACATTCGCCAGAACCACATCCAGGTGCATCGGGCCAGCGGCCGCATCTATGTTGGGAGTGTATTCATAAGCGGCGTGACGGCCCTGTTCGTTGCGCTTTTTACGGAGCGATTCGATGAGCAGATCGCCTTTATCACGCTGGATGTGATCTGGCTCTTGAGCATCTGGAAGGCGTTTCGTGCGATTCGCCGGAAGAACGTGGCCGAGCATCGCCTCTGGATGGTACGCAATTATGCGATCACGCTGGCGGCAATCTTTGCGCGCGGTATCGTTCCAGTGATGATCCTATTGCAGCTCTTGAAAGGCCCGCTTCCTGCTGGTGGTTTCGCGACGCTGCTCAGTGAGACCCTGGGTACGGGCGTTTGGTTGAGCATCGTGCTCAATCTGATACTCGCCGATTGGTTGGTGAATCGCAGCCAGAAGCTGAGAGGCATCTTGAGCGATGCTGAATATATGAGAGATGAGCAGAAAGAAGAAGCAACTTCGCATCTAAGGAAACAAGAAGCAAGCACGGGCTGAAAGGAAGGAAAGGAGGGTAAGAGATGAAATTAGGACTGCACCTGTATGATTTTCACTGGCCGGGAGGAGCAGGTCAGATTGGCTCAACGCTGGCTCAGATTGCGCACACCGCCGAGGCCTGTGGATTTGATCGCATCAGTGTGATAGATCATGTGTGGCAAAGCCATTATGTGGGTGGGGCAGAGCGAGAGGTGCTGGCAAGCTATGCGACGCTGGCATTTCTTGCTGCTCATACCAGCCGGATGAAGCTGCTTGCTCTGGCGACAGCCTCCCCCTACTGGCAGCCGATCTTGCTGGCAAAGACCGTCACCACCTTAGATATACTTTCTGGTGGTCGGGCCTGGTTGGGCATTGGAGCAGGAGATTACGAAGAGGAGGCACGCGGGTCAGGGCTCCCCTTCCCTCCCCTCAAAGAGCGCTACGAGCGGCTGGAAGAGATGCTTCAGATCTGTCTGCGGATGTGGCAAGGAGCGTCTGGCAGTGAACATCCGTACGAGGGAAAGCACTATCAGATCGGACGACCACTGAACGTGCCGCAGAGCCTCACTCGGCCACATCCACCGATACTGATTGCGGGCTCCGGTGAGCAAAGGACCTTGCCACTGGTCGCACGCTACGCTGATGCATGCAATCTGAGCTTTAGCCCCCAGATCCCGAAGAAGTTGGAGGTGCTGCGTCAGCATTGTGAGGCAGAGGGGCGCGATTACCACACGATTGAAAAGACCTGCGCGTATGCCTTCGACGTGGGCGAGGACGGTTCCAAAGTGAACGAACTGATTGAGCGCCTACGAGAACTCGCCGCTCTGGGCATAGAGACGGTCCTGGGTGTGGTCCCACATGTCTATCGCATCAAACCGCTTGAGGTCATCGGCCGCGAGGTTATTCCCGCCGTCGCAGACCTGTGAGCACGCAAGAGAAGAACAGGAAACGTCTCTGGTGGAATGGATCTCGAATCCGATACCCAGGTGATGTTTTTCGACAACACAAGGAGGTCAACGATGAACCGAGAATACACGGAACAAGAGATAACACAGTTTGCAGGGGCCTGGGCGACTGCCGAATTACAGGGTGATACAGCCTCCCTTGAGAAGTGCCTTTCGGATGATTTCGTGGGCGTTGGACCGCTTGGCTTCCTACTGAGCAAGCAGGAGTGGCTCGGACGACATAAGAGCGGCGAAATGACATACACCGTTCACACCCTGGACGAGATCAAGGTGCGTAGGTATGGCGAGGCCGCTATCTTGGTTGGCCGTCTCACCCAGGAGGCAACGTATCAGGGAAATCCCATGAACACGCACATGCGTACGACGCTGGTCTTTGTCCACCAGGATGGGCAATGGCATCTGGCGGGTCTGCATTTCTGCAATATTGGTCACCCCCCGCCTTTCGCACGACCCTGAACTGTCTCGACCAGCGGCTCACGTGATCGCTGGTCCCGTTTGGGGGAAGAAGTGGGCTTGACGGACTTGTGGTACATCCGTAGGAGAGCGACTTCCGTCAGCACCTATGCTCTGCTTTCGTCAAGAGAGGATCAGGCGCGTTGGCTGATCTTTCCCAGGCAAGAGTCGGGCCGAGGATGTGAGCAAGATACGAGAGGTTTTTTTCTTTCTCTGCCGGTAGAATAGAGGTACGTACACATTACCAGAAGATCCCCTCTCCCTGTGAGCTATCCTAAATGCCAGAGGGGGAGGAAGGAAGGGAACATCTATGAACACACCTGATCAGCCCCATTTCCCCACCAATAGCGACATCCCTGCACTGCCTGTGGTGGTCGGCCGGGCCGCCTGGCAGGCAGAACTGGACCAGCTGCGCGTTCGGGAAAAGGCGCACACCCGCGAAGGAGATGCGATCGCGGCGGCTCGACGACGGCTGCCGATGGTGGAGGTAGACCCCTCCATCCAGCTTCTCGGCCCGCACGGACCGGTCCCGCTGCTCTCGGTCTTCGAGGGTCGGCGACAGTTGATCGTCTACTATCACATGTGGCACACTGGTCAACCTGCCGAAGCCCAGTGCGAGGGCTGCACCTTCTCCAACAGCCAGGTTCGCGAGTTGTCCTACCTGCATTCGCGCGACGTGACCTACGCCACGTTCTGCGAAGGTCCGTACGAGGAGAGCATCCGTTACCGCGACTTTATGGGGTGGGATGTTCCGTGGTACTCGGTGCCACAGGACGCCGTGGACCCGCTGGTCGCAGACCGGCACTTTGGCATCCTGGTCAGCTATCTGCGAGACGGTGACCAGGTCTTCGAGACCTACTGGACCACCGGGCGCGGCAATGAAGTGATGGCACCGTCGTACGGGCTCCTGGATCTGACCGTCTACGGCCGGCAGGAGTTCTGGGAGGACTCGCCCGCTGGCTGGCCGCAACGGTGGGGTTCCAAAGGTGGCCAGTTCTGTACGAATGGACGTCCCACCGCTCAATGGTCCCGGCTGGCGGCTGGACGCTCCGACGACCTCGACACCCCAACCACTGCCCCAAACGGCTAGCCAAACCAGCCATGAGCCTGTTTAGGCAACACCGATGTGGTGGTGACACGCAGCGCGGCGTCCAACTCCTGTGGCCATGCTTGGTGGAGGTCGCTTGTTGGGCGTCGACGCTGCGGGAGCACTCCCGACGAAATCACAGCATTTCCAACGGCGGACGCACAAATGGGTGGCGGGGCAGTGGTCGTCTCGGATGATATTGAAACCTGGAATTGCCGTTGATATGCAGGCCGATGCTGCGAAGTGGAGGCGACAGTGGCGAGAGATAGCGAGTTGCAGGGCCTCAAGGAGATGTGTCCCTTGAAGCCCTACCAGCGCGCTTATCTCATTCGCGTGGCAGAGCTGTTTGGACATCGATGGCTTTTACGGTTACCCGGAGCCATTTGTACTCCCTTGAGGTGTTCGACTTCACCGATGGTACACACTATCATGATATTGGACATACTTGACCTGGGTTCCATCTGGATGTTTGACTCGCATCTCCCACCCCGTGGGAGCCTGCTTTGGCCCATCGAGGAACGTTGCACCGCTCTCGAGAAGAAAGTCCTTCCATTCGATGAGCGAGTCAACCAGGAAGTTGGCCTGGGTGGCTTTCAAAGACCCAAGAGTCTGCGTCTCTCCAGCGATCAATAAGATCGAGCCAACCTGTACCGCCTCTATGCCAGCCTCAGGATAGCTTTCTCGTACCCCACATGGTGTGCCAAAGAGAGACTCGTAAAAGGCGACACCTGTTTCTCGTTGCTCTCTGCTTATATAGACTCTGGTAAGGACTTGTAGGATCTTCATCTGCTTTTTCTTCTCTTTCTTGTGAGCCT
>JAFMRP010000424.1 GCA_017354095.1 Ktedonobacteraceae bacterium | reverse complement strand
ATGGGCCTTTTGGCCCATCGCAACGAGAATGAATGCAGGGGTGCTAAAACTCTGGATAGAAGTGATACGTATGCATTTATAGAGACAGGAGCACCGTAAATATCTCCTGGCATATTTTCTGATTTTTAGAGCACTTATTGTTTCTGAATAGAGAGAGCTAAGGGAATAGCGTCAGTGACCCAATCCCGTAAACGGGATGGGCTTGTATTGGGGTGACATCTGCCTGTCCGATGCAAGCGCTCGCTGAACTAGCCTCGGTCTCGCAAGAGACTCCGTTCGACAGGTCATGCGACCTCCAGGTGCCTGCTCTAGCCTGGAGCTCTCGCGTCAGTGGTTAAGAGTCCTGATGGGTAGGGATGGTGCTGTTGGCAGAACAAACCTGTTGAACATTGGCGAAGAGCACCTTACTTTCGTGCGGGAAAGGACTTCATCGTGTTTGAAGCCAGCCGAGCGTCAGACCGCATTTCTGGCTCTCCCCCGCAAGGGGTGTGCGCTGCGAGTGCTTTCGTTTCCTCCCTGAGCCTGAAGGCATGAGGGTCTCCACGAAAGGATCTTTTATGATGCAGCAGATGCAAGAACCGGAGCGAAGAGGGTATAGCGGAGAGTATCTGGGCGATCCTGAGTATACGGCTTATAAGGGCAGGCAAGATGCAGTGGAAGAGATCGAAGAGGGCGAACGGCTGCGGTATGGAGATGGTGAGTGGGAGCAGCAAAAGCTGCAGCCGAGAAGCAGGTCAGAGCGGATACAGCGGATTATCGCCATTGTGCTGATGGTCGTCACCTCGCCTATGCTGGGATTTTCTATAGCGCTTTTTGGGATCTCTGCAACCAACCTGGCGAACATTTCAACCATTGCACAAACACAAGAGGTAGCCGACAAGATCGTCGGGAGCTTTGTCCTTTCTCTGATCGTGATGTTGTTCGTGATCGCGGCTTTTGCGGCCTCGATGGTCCAGCTGATACTGATTGAGCAGAAGTTCCGTCGCCAGGGTAAGAGAAGGGGAAGATAGCCAGGATAAAAGTTGCTTTTATAGAGATAGCAGTCCTTTGCTAGTGGCATGGATGTATCTAAACATCGTAATATATAGATAAAACTTAGCAAGGACGGGATTGCTCAGCTCATGACGGCAACACTCACGGCGCAAAAACCTGACCCGCCGGTTCCAGGTAAGCGTGGATTACAGACATTTAAAGCGCTTCGTTATCGTAACTATCGTCTCCTGTGGATTAGTCTGATTGTCTCAGCAATTGGGACCTGGACACAAATTGTAGCGCAAAGCCTGCTGGTGCTAGACCTCACACACAATTCGGCCCCGGCACTGGGGATTGTCTCGCTGGCCCAGGCCGCCTCTTTTTTTCTCTTCGCGCTCATCGGGGGCAGCATAGCCGACCAGGCGGATAAACGTCGTTTTCTGCTGTTTACGCAGAGCCTTTCGATGTGCCTGGCATTGCTGCTGGGCATTCTCACTATTAGCGGGGTGATTCAGGTCTGGATGATCGTCATCCTGGCGTTCTGCTCAGGAACCGTTCTGAGCTTTGACCAGCCGGCCCGCTCCTCACTGGTTCCCATTCTGGTGCCGCAAGAAGACTTGATGAACGCTATTTCGCTACAGTCTATCGTCTTCAATGGCTCCGCCTTCATTGGTCCCACCCTGGCAGGTATCGGCATCGGGATATTTGAGTTCGCGGGCAAAAAGTTGGGATTAGGGGGCAGCCATCTCGGATACGCGGGCAACTTTTTCTTCAATGCGGTGAGCTTCCTTGGTGTGCTATTTGTGCTTTACCAGCTGCGTCTATCGGCGGAGGAGATGCAAAGGAGTACCGCGAAGAGAGGCCCGCTGCTCGGCTCGATCGGCGCCTCGCTACGCGTCGTTGGAAAGGACGCGGCGCTGCCGTGGGTTCTTTCGGGCTATGGCGCGATGCTCTTTTTCGGGCCATCGACATCGCTTATTCTGCCGATTTTTTCCCGGCAGATTTTGCACCTCTCGCCTTTTGAACTGGGCCTGCTCTTCTCAGCGTCGGGATTGGGCATTATTTTAGGTGCGCTGCTGATTGCCTCTTTAGGAAATGTGCGGTATAAGGGGGTGCTGCTACTCTCGTCGTTTCTGCTATGGACCGGCGCGCTGTTCCTGTTCGCTTTCAGCCAGGTTCTCTGGTTGTCGATCCTGGCGCTGCTGCTGCTGGGTATTGGACAGAATGGGATCGGAGCCACCACCATGACACTGCTGCAGACGCGCGTTCCCCCACAGATGCGAGGACGCGTGATGAGTCTGAATACATTGCTGGTGATGGGATTCCGGCCGCTGGGAGATTTTCCGGCCAGCGGCTTGATCAGCCTGATTGGCGGGCCTTTTACGGTGCTGCTCAGTGGCGCAATTGTTGGCTGCTATAGCATTTTTCTGCTTTTAGGGCGACCGGTTGTGCGTTCGCTCTAACTAGGAGTTTGTATGTCGGGAACGATTGTTATTTGTGATAACCTGGTAAAAATCTATAAAGTGGCTGATCTGGAAGTCGTGGCCTTGCAAGGGTTAGACCTGGAAGTCCAATCAGGCGAGATGCTGGCAATTGTTGGCGCTTCCGGCTCCGGCAAAAGCACACTGCTTAACATCCTCAGTGGGCTGGATACGCCCAGCGCGGGGGGCTGCCTTGTTGACGGCAACGACCTGACGCGCCTGACGCCGACACAGCGCATTAACTATCGTCGTTACGTCGTCGGACAGATCTGGCAACAGAGTGGGCGTAATCTACTGCCAGAATTGAGCGCCCAGGCCAACGTTGAGCTGCCACAGATGCTCAGCGGCATCAAAGGTTCGCAGCGTGCGCGCCGTGCTAAAGAGCTGCTGAAACTGGTGGGGCTGGAAGGGAAAGAGCATCAGAAGCCGAGCCAGCTATCAGGCGGTGAGCAGCAGCGGGCGGCCATCGCGGTAGCGCTGTCGAATGAGCCCAAAGTGCTGCTGGCCGATGAGCCGACCGGAGAACTGGACTCGGTGACCGCTAATGAGATACTATCGCTCTTGCGCGACCTGAATCGGCAGCTTGGCCTGACTATTATTACCGTGACACATGATTCGGCCATCGCCGCCGAGGTGCATCGCACCATCGCTATTCGCGATGGGCGCACCAGCACCGAGACAGTGCGCCGCGAGACTGAACTGGAGACGATCGAGGCGCATATGCCAAGCGGCAGCGCCGTGATCGGCCTGTCTACCAGAACACACCGTGAATCGATACTGATCGATCGCGCCGGGCGTCTCCAGCTCCCCAAGGAGGCAATCGAGACCATCCCCTACAATGGACGCGCGGAGGTACGCATCATGGAAGACCACGTTGAGCTGTGGCCTATCGTTGATAACGGCACAAACGGGACACTCAATGGCAAAGCAAAAGAAGAGGATCATGCATGACGACAGAACCAACAGTAAAGGTAGAGACAATTGTAGAGGCACATGGCGTCACTCGTGAATATGTCTCTGGCGGGGGAGTGGTCCACGCCCTGCGCGGCATCGATCTCGTGATCGAGCCAAGCGAATTTGTCGCGCTGCGTGGCCGTTCGGGTTCGGGCAAAACGACCTTGCTGAATATCCTGACCGGGCTGGATAATCCAACGAAAGGCGAGGTGTTCGTCCTGGGGCAGGCGCTGGCAAAGCTGAACGAGAGCGAGCGGGCGCGGCTGCGTCGTGAGAGCATCGGAATTATGTTTCAGAACGCCCATCTCTTCCCCACGCTAACCGCGCAGGAGAATGTGGAGGTGCCGTTGCGGTTAGCGCGCGTGACCTCTGAACAGCGCACTCGGCTATCACGCGAGGCACTGGAGCGCGTAGGGCTGCTCAAACGCGCTCATCATCGCGGCCTGGAGCTTTCTGGCGGTGAGCAGCAGCGTGTGGCCCTGGCGCGCGCCCTGGTTCATAAACCACGCTTCCTGGTGGCAGACGAGCCAACCGGTAACCTGGATTCGCTGACCGGGAAAGAGATCACCAAACTGCTGCGTGCCATCTCTCATCAATACAGCATTGGCCTGCTTATCGCAACGCATGATCCCTTACTTGTAGAGAGCGCGGATCGTGTGCTCAACATCCATGACGGTACCATCGCGGAAAGCGAAGCAGTGATCGCGACAAAGAGTGGGCAAGAAGACGGAGAATAAGCATCGATAGCATAACGCAGTCCCTATCCATCTGATAGGGACTGCGTTGTTTTTTAGAGAAGAGAAACAACTTACGCGACGCTACAAGTTGCGCCATTCAGAGTAAAGGCTGCTGGTGAAGTGTTGCTGCCATTCCAGGAGCCGTTAAAGCCGGGTGCAGAGCCCAGCGTAGCTCCTGGAGCAATGGTGGCGTTGTACGAGAGGTTGGTAATCGTCACATTGCCATCCGACTGGGTATAGCTGCCATTCCAGAGCTGGGTAATCGTCTGTCCATTCGCGAAAGTGAACTTCAGATTCCAGCCATTAATGGTTGTGCTACCGGTATTGGTGATAGTCAGGGAGGCTGAGAAGCCGCCGGGCCATTGATTGGTCACGGCATAGTGTACGCGACAGGAGCCGCCAGGGCCCTGCGTTGGCGTGGGCGTGGGCGTGTTGGTAGCGGTTGGGGTAACCGGAACGGTGGGAGTTGGTGTCACATTCGTCCCGCCAAGCGCCTGGAGGACCGAATTGTAGGCCGGCTTCTTATTGTAGTTTTCGTCGAACAACAGCGCGGCCCCCTGGCCAGAGAAGGTGCCCGGCACCCAGGAATACTTATCGGTGATGCCCCAGGTCGTGATGCTGGTGCAGCGTGAGACCGCGAGACACGCCGACACAACCTTCTGGTAATCGGTGGCCTGCTGCTGAAGGTTCGCACTGCTGGCTGGCGTCGGCATGCGAATATCAAGCTCGGTAATGTTCACATCAACGCCAGCGTTAGCGAAACGCTGCAGGTTGGACTGGAAGTCCGACGGTACCTGGCCCACGATCAGATGTGCCTGGAAGCCCACGCAGTCGATCGGTATGCCGCGCGACTTGAAATCCAGCACCATATTGAGGATCGCAGTGCTTTTCGAATTGACGCCATCGGTGCTGAAGTCATTGTAGCACAGCTTAGCGGCGGGATCAGCCGCGCGTGCGGCCTTGAAGGCCTCTTCGATGTAGCTGTTACCGATCAGCTGCTGGAAGATCGAGTTGCGGCGCGAGCCGCCATCGAACGCCTCATTGACGACGTCCCAGTACGTAATTTTGCCCTTGAAGTGGCTCATCACGCCAGCGATGTGGTCCTTCATGACCTGCAACAGTTCGGTACCGGAGGTGATGCCGCTGACCCAGCCGGGCAGCTGGCTATGCCAGACCAGCGTGTGGC
>JAFMRP010001592.1 GCA_017354095.1 Ktedonobacteraceae bacterium | reverse complement strand
CTTCTTTCTCGTCCAGAGGCGCTCGCACGCTCAAGATCTTCGGCATCGGCTTGTTCCTTTCTCTCATCACCTCTTTCTTATTCTATCACTACTTGAGGAACTGAGCACTAGTATCCCCTGCGAAATGGCTCCAGAAGCCTGGGGAGCCCGTGTAAGCTCAAACATTCATTTACTGATGCTTGAGCTTACATCTTGCTTGAGCTTTACGTTCCTTTTCCTTGAGCAATATGTCTGAGATTACTCGCAATGATCCCCAGGCCCAGCCAGCGTTCCATCCCCTCTTGCCCGTGATAGGCACTTTTGCGCCAGCCATAATCGCGTCGCAGGCTGGCGATGCGGCCCTCGATGCCCGCCCGAAAGCGATAGCCACGCCGGAAGACCCGCGTGTGTTCCAGCACCTTGCGTTCCTCCGAACGCGTGCCTTCCACCGGGATCGCCACCCGCTTGACTCCCCGTTCCTTCAGTCGCGACTCGGTTTCCGCAGAATGGACGCCCCGATCGCCCGCGACCAGATTGGGCGGATGCTCAAAGAGTGCGCAGTGATGTTCCACCGCTCCGATCGCTTGCCCATGCTCCTCCGGATGTTCCAGGATCGCATAACGCGTCACGATGCCTCCCTCGACTTCATCCAGCATGACGTGGCGTCCGAATTCCACCAGCACCCCGCCCTTGTGGCGCGGAATGGCGCGCGTCTGCGGCTCAAAGAGGCTGAGCACTTTTTCCCCGGAGGGGACCTTTTTTCCGTCCAGTACTCTGCTCCGCGTTTGTCGGATGACCTGGGTGACCAGGGGCAAGACCTTCTCGGCCTCCACTCGGAGTCGTTGCGCTTGCGCAGTGCTGTGCTGACCCAACGCTACCACCACGCGGGTGGCCTGCCGCACCATGTGCTCGGCTGTCTCCACCAATTTCTGGTACAGTTTCTTCTGCTCGGCTTCTTTGTCAGCGCCCTTGCGCCGCAACTGCCGATGCAGCCGTTGGGCCGTCTGCTTGGCCGCGCGCAGGCGCGAGCGACAGGTCTGTTCCAGATAGCTCACCTGATCGGCCACCAGCCCTTTGGCCCGCTTCACCACGCGGGAGAGCACACGCACACTGTCCACCAGCAACCCACTGTCGGTGGGATGATGAATCTCGGTTTGCACACAGGTGGCGTCCAGCCGCAGTTTACGCCCCTTGGTCACCTTGGTCTGCTTCGCCAACTCCACGACCCGATCATTGAGCCCGTGCAGGGTTTCGGGACGCAGGGTGCGTAACCAGCGGAGCAATGTCGTCTCATCAGGCACCCGCGCAAAATACACCCGGCAGAACCAGCGCAGCACCAGGCTGTCCTTGACCCGCTCTTCCGTTTCTTTGAAGCTCCACTGATACAAATGCTTACAGAGCAACATACGCAGGATGACTTCCACTGGCGTCGAGTGGCGTCCGTGCACCAGCGTCAAGCGATACCGTTTGCCCAGATCATCCCGAACCTGCTGATACAACTGGTCATCTTCCAGCAAACGATCGAGCGTCTGGAGCACTGGATCAATCTGGGCGGCCAGTTCGGGCACGCGGGCAAACACGTCTTCAGGCTGGTAGGCATCGATGAGCATCTCTTGTTCCTCCTCTCTTCCACCATAGCACGGTCCCAAAGACGCGGATCGTTTCCTCCAGCTTCCCACGCATCTGGTTTGGCCAGTCATGCATGTCCACGACCTGATGTATTTGCAGAACGTATGG
>JAFMRP010001591.1 GCA_017354095.1 Ktedonobacteraceae bacterium | reverse complement strand
AACCCCCACTTGGCAACTCTAACAAGCACCATCCCACCGCTGTTCGCCCTGGCCTCGGCAGTCGTTACCGATGTAGGTGGTCCGCTCAGCCATAGCTCGATTGTGGCGCACGAATATCACATTCCTGTCGTACTTGGCACGGGTGTCGCCACTGAACGGCTGCGGAATGGCCAGAGCATTACGGTGAATGGCAATGCCGGAGTGGTGAGGCTCTCCACTCACTGAGCAGAGAAGCACCACAATTGGTTACGCTTATGGCTCAGGTTCGGGACCATACTGCCCATTGGCGAGCATATCCGTTCCTGACCACATGCGCTCGAAGAGGCCGACTGCTTCGACCTGCGAGATAACGGTTGGCTGGCAGCGGTCCTGGATAAGATAGGGAACGAAGCGGATGCTGACAAGGGTGGTCCCACGCCAGTATAGATGCAGCATGCACCCTTCAAGCGTCTGGCGCGACCAGTCCTGGTCAAAGATAAAATTGCCAAGGCAGTAGACGATTAAACGCCCTTTATAGGCTTCGATGGCCTGAATCCAATGCGGGTGCGAGCCGAGCACCAGGTCAGCACCTGCGTCAATGGCCCGGTGCGCTACCTGCTGCTGCCTGGTGGTCGGATCTTTTGTATACTCGACGCCCCAGTGGAAAAATGGTATCACCAGGTCCGCCCGCTTGCGCGCGGCAGCGATATCCTGAGGCAGCGTGGCCAGATCCACAGGCGCGATCCCCGGCCCGTGGGCATCCGCATAAGGGCCACCAGGCGGAACCTCGTTATAGCCCAGCAGCGCGATACGCGTGCCTTTGACGGTCTGGATGACCGGCGCTCGCGCCTCCGCCAGGTTGTTGCCCCCACCACACGTGCTGATATGGTGCTGGTGGAGCGTCTGGATCATATCCACAAATGCTTCCGTACCACCATTATTAGCATGATTGTTGGCCAGTGATACCGTCTGGATGCCCGCGTAGGTCAATCCCTCCACGGCGCGCCTGGATGTGATAAAGGTGAATGTAGTAGGATCGGCTGGCGGTGGCACCAGGTCCGTAATGGTGCATTCAAGGTTAGCAATACGCCAATCTGCACTCATGAACTCATCGCGCACTTTGCGGAAAGGATAACAATAATCCTGGTATTGCACCATCTTGTTATGAACCCCACGACCCAGGATAATATCAGGGGCCACGACCATATCGAAGGAGGGCACAGCCGTGGCCAGTACTGGTGCCAGGTGCGCGGCGAGATGACGCATGTCCAGCCCATCCTCCACCAGCTGATTTGCCGCCCCGATCCGCAATGTCAGCGGGGCAAAGGGAACCCGGGCAATATTGCCGCGCCCTTGTGCTGGATAGACCCCATCGATACCCAGATTCCGTACACTCCAATCAGCCAGTTCTACAGGAGCCAGCGCCACACTTCCAGCCTGGTTGCGCACCACGCGCAGGAGAGCATCGGCCGTGGCCAGCAGCCGCACATTGCGAGCAACCGGTACGCCAGCCGGCAAGGAGAGCCCCCGCAGCGCGAAAAGATGAACAGGCAGGCTATAGGGTGTGCCAAGCTTTTTCCAGTCTACGATCATTCCGCTCAGCAGCGCCCGTGCCTGATCAGCCGTGATATTGTCAACGGGCACGCGCAGATGCGTGATGACGGTGAGCGGGCTGGCACCGATAGAGGCGCCAGTGTAACCCGGAGGCAGTTCGCCGAATGTGAGGATGAAATCGGGTG
>JAFMRP010000043.1 GCA_017354095.1 Ktedonobacteraceae bacterium | reverse complement strand
GTGCTACACTGGGAAAGAACATCTGTACAACAAGGAGATAGCGATGGCTATAGCACGACCGAAGACACAAACGCTATACTGGGATAGCATCAAGAGCCCCATTGGTGAGTGTATCGTTATGGCGACGGAGGCTGGAGTATGCTGGTTGGGCTTGCCTGGTAACACTGTAGATGAAGGAACCGCGCGCACGAGGCGCTGGATAACTGTCGATGAGGTGATAAGAGATACGGATCTGCCACCACTGCACCAGGCCATAGACGAGCTTCAGCGCTATTTTGCGGGCGATCTACATGCATTCACCTGTCCTCTAGATATGCAGGGAACACCATTTCAGATCGCGGTCTGGCAGCAACTGCTGCGCATTCCCTATGGCGAATCCCGCACCTACGGTGAACTTGCGCGCGAAATGGGCAGGCCCGCGGCCTCGCGCGCGGTTGGAGCCGCTAACGGCTCCAACCCCATTGCTATTATCGTCCCCTGCCATCGTGTGATCGGCAGCAATGGCTCTCTGACCGGCTATGGCGGCGGCCTGCCCGCTAAGGCCTGGCTGCTGGCCCTGGAAGGGATCACACACAAATAAAAAATAAAGCCGGGATTGACGACCCTGCACCATCTACACTGAAGGCGCGCAGCAGGCCATTGATGACCGTACCGCGCGCCTCCTTTGACGATTTGACGCTGCCAATAATCCCTATTGTTTCTCGTAATTCACAGCCTGCGTGAGCATAGCTCGCCAGATACCCCAGGTCACAACGGCAGCGGTGCCAACCACCAGCACAATCATGGTAATCCAGACCCAGAGCAGCTCACCCTCGCCCCCATTTTGCGTGAGTGCAATGATTGAATTAGTGAGCAATGGCCCTAAAATAATCAGGGGGATAACGAAGAGCGCCAGACCAAAAATCACCACTGCTGCTGGCAGCAGAATGCGCCAGAGACCCGAATCGCGCAGATTCTCCGTCTTGGCCGTGCCATACGCCTCTCTATGTTCAGTTTTGGATGGTTTGGTTGACGAGCTACCTTGCTCTTGAGCAGCTGTCCCCACTGCCTCTTGAGTGCTTTTTTCTTCCATAAGATTCTCCTGAAGGAAAGTGTATGATTACTGCCACCAGTATATCACAAGCTTTCCCCTCCCCATCACTGTTTGGTGCTGGCAGATACGTGCCCTCAGGGCACGAATAGTTTTGGCCCGGTCCCGTCGATTGGCGCCAGAACCGGGCCTACCTGCCCACCACCTTTGACAACTCCCCTCCTTCTCCCCACAACTCACACATGCATTGGCATCAAGGCGAAATCGGCGACACGAGGCTGCACCAGGCGCTCAAAGTCCGCGTATTTCACACACATCGTCTCGGTGTGCGTCCCAATTGGGAAGAAGATGGTCTCCTGCCTGGTAAGGCTTTGATCAACGCACACAGGTAGGTTGTAGAGATTCCCAAACGGGGGCATGCTGCCGACCTGGCAGTTGGGAAATCGTGTCTGAAACTCGCTCTCATGAGCCAGACGTACTTCCTGCACACCCAGACACGCTCGCGCTTTATCCAGGTCCACACGGAGTGAGGCAGGTAGCACCAGCAACACCATCTGGTTGTCAGCAAGCACTACGACACTCTTGGCCACCTTTTTCCCTGAAATGTGCTCACAGTCCGCAATTCGCTGGGCGGTATATGCCGCAGGATGGTGCTGGATCTGATACGCAACCTGCTGCTCACGGAGGTAGTTCTCTAACTGTTCCTGGCATCTCATTTGCGACCTCCCCGGAGAAGTCAAACAAGGTTCCTTCCCCTACAATAGCTTCCCTCATTTGATTACACGTCGGATCGCCCCCTCTTGTGTCAGATATCTCTGGGATTAGCTGCTCACAACCCACTCCTCACCACAACATGTACATCCATGGCCGGTTCACAGCACCGAAAAACAAGCCCTCTCGGTGTGAACGAAGCGCTCTCTCCCCCAAAGTGCTATGGCTGTGAACAAATTCGCATGCAGCCCGTCAACGCGCTTGACAAAATAGCTGACCAGTGGTATATTGCACCTGTCAATACAAGGGCGCTTAGCTCAGCGGGAGAGCGCTTCGTTCACACCGAAGAGGCCACTGGTTCGATCCCAGTAGCGCCCACCTCGTTTCAATACCAGCATCTTCCACATTCTTCCCACGTAATGCGTCTCCGTAGAGGTCCGGTTCGTTGCGAGATGCATCTTTACTCCCGGCTCACGCGTTGTCAAAGAGTATGGTACGCAACTTCGATGTTCAACGACAGCAACTTATCAGCTCACTGTACCAATCAGGGATCAATGATCAGCGTGTGCTGAACGCTATGGCGAACATACCACGCGAGCTGTTTATTGGCGAGTCTCTGAGCTATGCTGCCTATGCTGATAGCGCTCTCCCCATCGATGAAGGTCAGACCATATCTCAACCCTTGATCGTTGCAGCAATGACCCAGGCGCTACAACTCAGCGGGCAGGAGCGTGTGCTCGAAATAGGTACCGGCTCCGGCTACCAGACCGCTATCCTGGCCCGTCTGGCACGGCATGTCTATAGCGTGGAACGCTATCCCCTGCTCTCATATCAGGCTGCCCGCAGGTTGGCGCGGCTGCGTATCTGGAATGCCTCTCTCTTTGTGGGAGATGGCTCTGCAGGCTGGCCCGCTGAGGCTCCCTATGAACGCATCATTGTAACTGCTTCTGCCCCTTCTTTACCCTCTCCCCTCCTGGAACAACTGCTGGACGAGGGGATCATGGTTATTCCTATCGGCAACCAGCAAAAACAAAGCTTGGAGGTTATCCATCTCCATGGCCAGGAAATCCGGTCTCGTTCGCTCGGCCGCTGCGTCTTTGTTCCCCTGGTTGGGGAGGGAGGATGGCGCGAGGGAAAGTAATAACACCAGGCCCGGTTTTACACAGAATAGTCCAGATTGATTGCATGGAAACGTTCTGTTAGCATATAATATATCCATAGGGAATGCTTGCGCTGGGCAAGATGCAGGAGTTGAGGAGTCACAGCATGTCAGGTACATTCGCTGGTGTTCAGATAAGCAATGTTGTGGGCTTGATCGCCTTCCTGGTTCTGTGGTTTGTGCTGTTTAAGTGTACACATCTGTTACTGGTTCTTCTCAGAAGAGATCCTCTGATTGGTTGGGGTATTGGCCCCCTTGGGCTGTCAATTGTTTTCCTGCGCGAACCCTCAACGCTGTTTATCTGGCTGGATGTCACCATCCCCGCGATTGTCTCCGCATCCACCATCTACCTTGGCCTGTTTACTCAGATCAGTCCTGTCGTGCTGCCACATCACCCCTTGTTTGAGGTGGCAGTTGTTATTGCAGGCCTGCTCATTTCCAGTACCGGCGATCTGGCAAACGCCTTGCGCGATCTGCGCCATCCCCTCTGGGGCGAGGCACGCATCCTGCGCAATATCCAGCTACTGCGCGCGAGCTCGGCGAAAATACACTTCACTCCCTTTGGCTATTCGTACCTGAATGATCATTTTCGCTCGAGCCCAACAGATCTGCTGCAGGCTTTATAGCACGGTTTTATGACTCGGGAGGACGTGGGGTGTGCGGTAGCGTGAAGTGGAATTTACTGCCCCTGCCCGGTGTGCTGTCGAACCAGATCTGCCCACCATGCCCTTCGATAATGGCCCTGGCAACGAAGAGACCCAGCCCGATGCCCGTATACTGGTGGCTGGCCGTATTATGTACACGGTAGAAGCGCTCGAAGATGTGAGCATAGTGCTCTGGACTGACTCCCACCCCCTGGTCAATCACGCTTACCTGGTAGTCTTCCCCCTGCCCACTCAAACGCACGGTGATCTGACCGCCCTGAGGAGAGTACTTGATGGCATTGTCCAGAATATTACCTACGACCTGGCCAATACGCTCGCGATCTGCGGTGACACTGGTATCTGACGGCAGAATTTCTATCCTGATGGTGTGCTGCTCTGCGCTGGCCTGCACCGAGCGCACCAGGTCAGATAACAGATCTGCGAGATAGAAAGTCTCAAAATGGAGATTGAGTGTGCTCCACTGGACACGCGAGAGGTCCATCAGGTCGCTGACGAGGCGTTCGAGATGCTCTGTCTGGCTCTGAATAATGTTGAGACTACGCAAATCATAGTTTTCTGGCGGATCAGCGACCTGCGTGCTCGATGGGGATATCTTGCGCAGGCGGCGCTCAATCCGCCTGACAAGATGCTGCGTGTAGCCTTTAATGGCGGTAAGCGGAGTGCGCAGTTCGTGCGAAACGACGGAGACAAACTCGTCTTTCATGCGGTCGATCTGCTTGATCGAGGTGACATCATTCAGCACTGCAACAACACCAATAGGCGTTGCATGCGGCTCGCTGGCATCATGTAATGGAGACGCGCCAATGCTGAGTGTTAACGGAACACTCTCTCCACTGGTCCCAACGACTAATTCCTGATTGGTGACTGTTTTGCCCTTTAAAGCGGCCTCAACAATCTTGGATAGGCGTGGCAACCAGGGAACATCTCCTGTCCGTGCCAGGGTACGCAGGGGAACATTGTCCTGGCTATCAAGCTGCGCCTGCGAAAGTAAGCGCTGGGCCGCACTGTTCATCTTGACAATCGTGCCTGTGGAATCAATGATCAGCAGCCCCTCCGCCATGCTGGTAATAATCAACTCTAGCCGCTGTCGCTCCAGCTCTGCCTCACGCCAGAGCGCGTTTTCGCGCTCTCGCAAACTCACATTTTCCAGGGCGATCGCGGCGTAATCGGCAATCATTGTTGTCCAGCGCAGCATGTCGGTGTCAAAGGTGCCTTTCTTCTCATCGAAGAGGCTTAACATGCCGATAATGCGATTCTCGACCGTCAAAGGGATATTGAGGCTTGATCCGATCTCTGGCCCGGCCAGGTGCCCCGTCTCTCGGTAATTTCGCGCCAGATTATCAGGCGCATCGAGATAGGCCGTGCGCGCCAGCTGCTGTGCGTTGATCTGTAAGAAGTCAAGAGCTTGCGCCGCGCTGGCAATGCGCTTGATCATGGTCTCCAGGAATGTAGGGTTGAGCGGGTAACAGGGGATGATAAAAAGCTGGTAAGGCTCACTCTTGAGGAGAATACAACACGCCGAGAAACTGTAGATGTCTTGCAGCGTCTCCAATAAAGCTCGATGCACCTGGAAACGATCAAAAGCAGCAACAAAACGCTTGCCAATAGTGTTGAGATATTCCATCTCCTGCCTCAGTGAGGCCAGTATTGCCAGACGCTCCGCTTTGCGTTCACTGGTAGAGCGGGGCGCGCCATCTGCGATAGAGGTTTCCGATTGCACGCTGCTCTCCATAACAACTCCTTACTGTTTTTGCCTTAGCTGATCTGTTACTTCTGCGAGAAGCGGAGGCGCGATTAAATCTCCAGTGAGCTCTCGTAGACCGGCAAAACATTCCTCCAGTAAGGCATCCAGACCAGCAGTGAGCTCCGCTGCCGTCACTCCACCTATCTGCTCGGGGATCTTCGATGGGATAACATCCGTATATGGCATCCTCACAAGACATGCGAGAAATGAATAATTCTGCACCACGCGCCTGGCCGCTCCCTGTACCAGGGCCCGTGTCGTGGCCTTACCGAGCAGCGGCGCTACCCGATCATCAATCAGGCGAAACGCTTGTAAGTATGCCTCGGTAATCTGCTCACGGGAGACAGAAGAGAAGTTGTCGTTTAAATTTGACACACTTTACTCCCTTCTCTTTTTAGTACGCTCTCCACCATTCATTATAACATAGTTGCCTATAATTTGTAAGTACATGGTACTAACAAAGATAAAGCCGTGCTTATATAAATATGAGCACTTTATGTTCGCTCTACATAAGATTGCTGGCTCTGCTGAGCGATCAGGAGCATGTATGCGCTCGCATGTCGCTTTCTATCTTCTTTCAGGAGCAGAAGCTCGCTGCTCACTTGACCAGAGGTCTGATACATCCCAACATGTTCAAACGATAAAACGAGTCAAAAGTAACTTTTAGATGATCAGATTGCTTTGCTGTGATAGCAAAGGCATAAAAACGGTGTTTATAGCTAATAAAAAACATCCACCATCTTTTTCCGAGAGATGGTGGATGCTGAGGCTTTCAACGTGATTTACGACGCCAGGCCGAAGAGGCGAGCCAGCCAGAGACGGAAGCCGCGCAACGGCTTCTTCTGTTGCTGGCGTTCATCGACGTCCGCCGCCATGTTCAACAGGCGCTGGCGCCCACGCTCTTTTCGCTCACGCTCTTCCTCGACCGCTCGCTGGGACTCGTAACGGTCGCGCTGCTCGTCGATCGCCTGGGCGAAGTGTTCAGCCCGAATCTGGAAGCGCGTTGAAGGTATCTGCGGCACGCTGCTGTGCTCGCTCTCGGCTGTAGTGGCCGCGCTCACCACTTCTCCTTCTTTCTCTTCCGTAATCTGCACCTGGCCAACGTTCAGCCTGGGCGAGATCCACTCGCGCAGAGCGAGCAGAGAGGCACGGCGACAGATACCCTCGATATCAGCACCGCTGCAATCTCCAGTGAGACGGGCTAGCTCTTCAAATGTGACCTCAGAACTGAGCGGCCGGCCACGCAGGTGCACCGCGAAGATCTGCTGGCGCTCGACCTCGTTCGGATATTGCAACTCCACGACCATGTCGAAGCGCCCCGGACGCATCAACGCAGGATCGATCAACTCGGGCCTGTTCGTCGCCGCCAGTACAATGACGCCTCCGCGCCCCTCGATGCCGTCCATCTCGGTCAGCAACTGGGCAATAACCCTGTCCCCGGCTCCGCTGTCAAGCGAACTGCCGCGGCGTGGGGCCAGCGCATCGATCTCGTCGAAGAAGACGAGACAGGGCGCGGCCTGCTTGGCATGGCGGAAGATCTCGCGTATCCCCTTTTCGGACTCACCAACCCACTTGGAAAGGAGCTCGGGGCCCTTCACGGAGATGAAGCTGGCTTCACACTGGTTGGCCAGGGCACGGGCGATAAGGGTTTTACCCGATCCCGGAGGGCCAGACAGCAAAATGCCGCGTGGCGGCTCGACCTTAGCGTTGGCATAGACATCCGGGAAGCGCAGTGGCCATTCTACTCCCTCGGTCAGCGTTGTTTTGACATCCTCCATGCCGCCAATGTCGTTCCAGGAGGTCTCGCTGACCTCCACATAGACTTCGCGCGTCGTCGATGGCTCGATCTCGCGCAGTGCCGTCTGGAAATCAGCCATGGTGATGTTCAGGTTGACCAGCGTCTCATAAGGAATATACCCACGCTGGTAATCGATGTGCGGTAATACGCGGCGCAGGGCGTTCATGGCAGCCTCGCGGCAGAGCGCTTCCAGGTCGGCTCCGACGAAACCAGGCGTGAGTTGCGCGATACGGGCCAGGTCAATATCGTTGGCCATGGCGGCGTCACGGCTGTGAATCGTCAATATCTCCTGGCGTCCGCGCACATCAGGCACGCGCAGCGCGATCTCACGGTCGAAGCGTCCAGGACGCCGCATGGCGGGATCAAGGGCATTGGGCTGGTTGGTCGCGCCAATCAGCACTACCTGTCCGCGTGAGGCGAGACCATCCATCAGCGCGAGCAGCTGGCCAACGATACGCCGCTCGACTTCTCCGCCGGTTTCTGCGCGTTTGGGTGCCAGGGCATCCAACTCGTCAATAAAGATGATGCTTGGTGCGCGCCTCTGGGCCTCCTGGAAGATGTTGCGCAGGCGCGATTCACTTTCACCATAGAATTTGTTGATGATCTCGGGGCCGTTGATGATGAAGAAGGCCGCGTTTGTCTCGGCCGCTACGACGCGCGCGATCAACGTTTTTCCGGTTCCAGGAGGGCCATAGAGCAACACGCCCTTGGGCGGCTCAACACCCAGGCGGTCAAAGACGGCCGGATATTTGAGCGGCATTTCGATCATTTCACGGATACGCTGCAGCTCTTTGCCCAGCCCGCCGATATCTTCGTAACTGACGCGGCCAGGTGTGCTGCTGGCTGCTCCACGCACCTGGGCTCGTACGACTGTGCCCGTCTGCACCAGTACTGCTTCAACATCTGTTACGGCTGCCGGCTGCGGCGGTTGCGCGATAGGCAGCTCGCCGGTTGTTTTGCGGTGCAGCGTGTAGCTGGGCGTTGCCGGCGTGGTGCCGATGATAAGAAACTCGCGCGGAGCCGCGCCCGGCGTGCCGAGACGCAAAAGATCTCCGATGACAACCGGCAGTCCGACCAGGTAACGGGCGATATACTGCAGGTCGCTCTCCTGAATGGGGGCCCCACCACTGAGCGGCAGCAGGGTGATTTTTTCGGCCGTTTGCACCTTTGCCTTGCGAATCGTGACGCGCTCGCTCAGGCCAGAGGCGCTGTTCTGGCGCACCTGGCTATCCATCTGGATGGTCTGCTGACCACGCTCCGCTAAGGCGCTGGGGATGACCTTGGCCGCTGTGGTGCGCGCGCCTGTGATGAGTACAATGTCGCCCGGCTGGCAACCCAGGCGCGCCATGTCTGCGGGATCGATGCGGGCAGCTCCACGTCCTACCTGAATGCCTTCAATCACGACCAGTTTCAGATGGTCTTCGTGCTGGGGAGGCTGTGCAGGCTCCTCCTGCGCTGTCTCGGCCGTGCTACCCTGTGTGACATCTCCAGCCAGATCTTCTTTGGGTAGCTTGGCTGTTGTACCCTTAAACGCATCGGCATCGGGATAGATATTCGCACCGCTATCCGGGTTACCCGCGTTACGCAACTCCGCCATAAGTCCTCTCTTCTCTACCAGCTACTGATAAATGCTGCTGTAGTATTTCTCGTTACTCGTTTTTTCGGAATGATAGCCTATTATAAAACACAAATGATAGTCTGCGATCGATGTGACTATGATCAAAAAAGCATATAAGTGCAGAGCATATGCGCCTGTAGTCACTGATCTCTCATGCCGTTCTGCAAACTATGACATGTACGAAAATGCCTCAGAAAAGTTGGACGATAGCGCTGCAGTCCCCTCCTTTTATTACTCGGCGTAATGCAGTTCAGCCAGGACAGGATAGTGATCGCTGGGATAGAGCGGTGGCTCGGCGTCCCGAATAATTGTACAGGCTGAAAGGCTCAGTTGGTCTTGCCTGTCCTTAAAGAGAATCCAGTCGATGCGCCAGCTTTTTTCTAGCAATGCCTCTGGTTTCTTCCCTGTGGAGGATGGTTTTGTGCCACCAAAAGCATGGAAGGTGCTGGAATGATTCCCGTCCTGGTTGCCTGCAGCAAGGAATGTGTCGGTGAATCCTGCTTGCAAGAAGGCGTCATAAGCTAAAGTACCCGGCGTGCAATTAAAATCGCCAATGACGATGAGAGGCAGATCTGCATGGCTGTCTAACTGGCGCAGGATCAGCTTGCTGCTCTCATGGCGCGCCGTTTCTCCCTCGTGATCCAGGTGGGTGTTGAGCAGCAGAAAATCTCGCTCGTTATCGAGCAGGCGCAATCTGGTCCAGTGGGCCGTACGCCCAAAGTGAGCATCCCAACCCACAGTGTGACGCTCAAGCGCTTCGTTGAGCCAGAATTCCCCCGCTTCGAGTAGCTGCAGACGCTCTTTACGCCAGAAAATAGGGTTGTGCTCTGGATCGTCAGGCGCTGTCTGATTGCCTGGCATGTAGGCATACTCCGGCAGCTGCTCTCTATAGAGAGCAATATTGCCTTGTTGGCACTCCTGAAAGCCGATAACATCCGGTGCATATTTACGAATTGTGCGCACATTAAGATCCGCTCGCTGTTCCCAGGCATTTACTCCGTCTGGATGGTGATCGCCACGCACATTAAAGGTCATTACACGTATAGCTGGCAAGCGCTGGTTCCTTTCCTTATATCCTATTGTGACTGGTTTTTTGTCGTGAGGAGACCCATTGTGCGATCAGCTGATACGACAGGCTCAGGGGTGCAGGTAGCTCTGGCAGTGCGTCATAGGCGAACCAGGCAGCATCGTCCAGTTCTTCCAGGTCAGGGCGCGGCTCACCACTAACATAGCGTACGGTGAAGGCCAGCATCAACTGATGCGGAAAAGGCCAGGGCTGGCTTCCTTTATAGGTCACGTCCGTGACCTCGACCCCCACCTCCTCAAGCACCTCGCGCCGTGCGCACTCTTCCAGGGTTTCGCCCGGCTCGACAAAACCCGCGATGACGCTGTAGCGCTTGCCCCAACCGGGCTTGTGCGTCAGCAATACTCTGTCTCCGTCATGGATCAACACCAGCACCGCGGGCGTGACAGGCGGATAGTTGCAGGTGCCGCAATCGGGGCAGTGACGTCCCCATGTATTATGTTCTTGCCTGGTTGCGCTGCCACAGACGGGACAGAAGCGGCTGCTGCGCTGCCATAGCAGCAGTACCGAGGCATAGCCGGCGACGGCGTAAGTAATATCATCAACCTGTCCGAACAGCGCACGTAGATCGACCTCGCGCCAGCCTGCCGGTAGCTCCTGCTCAGAACTGACCTCACAGGCCATGCAGGATGTGTCGTCCAGTGTGCCGATATACAGCGTCGCACTCACATTGAGGCCAGCGCTGCTTAAATCCTCACCGTGCAAAAGCGCCAGCTGGCCGTTCTGCTCGCGTACGAGTAGCTTATGACCTTGGAATGGGAACCAGCGAACCTGGCTGGTGGTGGGTTGGGCCGGTGGATACGCGCGTTGGAAGTGTGAAGCCATTAAGTGCTCCTTATAAAGGATAGATATAAAGGATAGATCATTACGTTGTTGACTTATTCTATCATAAATGGGCGTTTGGAGGCCTTTTTCTGAACCGTTCCCTGTACCCTCGCGCTCAGTCTCCCGAGATCCTGGTTTCTTTGGGAGGAAATCTCAACAGATCTCAGGAGACCAAGAGGAAAAGCGTACATGAGAAGGGGTTCTGCTCTGGCGATAGCCACCAGAGCAGAGAAGGAGGCAACTTCCGGTTTCAGCAGACTCATTGTGATTTCTGAGCAATAGTGATTCTCGTCGATTCAGCAAGCATAAGTCAATGTTGATTACCTTTACTGGATCACTCTCATCAGGTCTACTAAACGATGAACGGTTTTTTCTTCGGCAGAGCATTCATCACTTCCTGAGGCAGATTCAGATCTCCCTGCACAAGCTCGGGCGGCGTTACTGCCATCCACTGGGCCAGAGAGACTTCAGCAAAGTGGGCGGTTTTGAATAAGGCCAAGAAACGCAAGGTCGTGTCTCCTGTATTTTCGATATAGTGCCCCATATTCGTGGGAGCGTAACCAACATCCCCTGCTTGGTAGTCATAGGTACGTGCCCTGCCTTCTGCCCCAAACACGGTCATGCGCCCGTTGCCTTCGATGTAGTATTGCCACTCGTCCGCATTCGGGTGCCAGTGCATCTCCCGCACCCCGCCTGGCTCAATGTCCTGCAAAACTGCCGCAATAGTCTTCGAGATATGAAAGCTGCGGGAATCCACAATGCGTACCGTGCCTTTTGGGGTCTGGATTGGTGACTGAGCCAGCATCCGGTAAGTGAAACTTTGCGGCGAAGAACCATAGGGGTCGGAAACCCGCATAACTGATGGCGGACCGGGTACTCTGCCTGGATAAATATACCGCTGTGATGGAGAGGGGAGATTCTGAAAATCACTCTGAGGCACGCCGAAATTTTTGGCCAGGACTCCCTTAGGAGTATGTGTGAACCAATCACTGAGCAGGAAGGTGTCGTTCTCGGAGAATTTACCGCTATCGAAGGCGAGCAGGAACTCACAACCTTCATTCAGGGCTTGAATGGAATGGGGATAGCCAGTAGGGAAGTACCACAGGTCGCCGACGCCGACATTTCCCACAAAGTTGCGACCTTCCGTGTCAAGACAGGTCACCTGGGCCGTCCCAACAAGCATATAGGCCCACTCAGCCACCGGATGCCAGTGCAGCTCGCGGATCGCTCCCGGTTTCAGGCGCATATTCACACCCGCGATGCTTGTCGCAATTGGCAAATCAACCTGCGTGACCTGTCGTGCCCAACCACCATCTGTCAGCCGCATGGGAACATTGCTAAATGAGAACTTCAGGTTCGGCATATCGCCAGCGTCGGTCGGTGGCGGCGTTAACATATCGGGATTCAGCAGATCAAGGGTGACATTGCGTGGACCGGGATCGGTTGCCCCAAGACCGTCCTCAATTGGCTGTGGTACGGTGTCGGCGCTCGTCAGGAAGCCATCGGCCGAGGGAAGAGAAGCTATGGTCTGGCCGGGAATAGCAGCAGCGGCGCCAGCAGCAGCCAGAGATTGTATGATTTTCCGTCTCTTGGTATCCATTCTATTCTGATCCTTCCTTTTATGCCAGACTGAGGATGGTAAGACAGATGCACAGTTCACCTCTCCTTTTCACTATACAAGGCTGGCAAAAGATAAAAGAAGAAAGGAGGTTGCCCAGGTGAGAGGCAAGGATTCTGACCCCTTGGGAGCCGTGGGCGATTTCTCCAACAGAGCCAGCATGCCCAATCCTCTCTTCGGTGGTCCACTGCAAGAAACATTACCCACTTCCCTGCGCTGAGGCGTCTGTTCTCTCGTGTCGTTTGTTCGGATGGCGCTGACGCAACTGGTAAAGCTTTTGTGCTGAACCTCAGATGCGCAGAAATACCTGCAAAGAATGGAGCGCAAGAACGATGAAAATAGGATTAAGCCTTCCTCCAACCACACAGTCGCCAGACCAGTTTTGTGCATGGGTCAGACAGGTGGACGCTGGCCCTTTCTCTACCCTTGCTGTCCTTGATCGCCTTGTCTACTCCAACTTTGAACCACTCGTGACGTTGGCAGCGGCGGCGGCTCTTACCACTCGTGTGCGCCTGATGACAGAAATCTTGATCGCTCCCATTCGCAATGCCGCCTTGCTTGCTAAGGAAAGCGCAACTCTGGATATCCTTTCCAGGGGCCGTCTCACCCTTGGACTCGGTCTTGGTGGAAGAGAAGATGACTATCTCGCCGCAGGAGTCCCGTATGAATATCGCGGCAAACGACTGGAAGAGCAACTGGAGCAGATGAAACGTATCTGGTCTGGCCAAGCGGTGCGTGCCAATGTA
>JAFMRP010001590.1 GCA_017354095.1 Ktedonobacteraceae bacterium | reverse complement strand
GATGCCGACAAACAACTCAAGGACGCCGAAGTTACGCCAGAGCAACTACAAAAAGCCAATGATCCGCGTTTTAGCGCTGTGGTCACTGCTAAAACTGCCGTCGAGAAACAGGCCGATAACGCACCCAAACAGTTTCGCGCTCAAGAACAAAAGACGCTCACGCAGGAGGCGGCTAAAGCGGTGGCCGATGAGAAGCAAGGGCTGGTGGCTCTGCAGGGCGAGCGCGGCAAATCGGGCGTGGCGGTAAAGCTCAAGCAGCAGGATGCCAAACAGAAGGATGAGGCACGCCGCAAAGAAGTTACTGATACCATCGAAAAAATCTATCAGGAGACGAAACAAACAGTCGAGACCAGGCTGACCAGCCTGGAAAGCGATGTGTCTGGCATGTTCGACAAGGGCATTGAAGCCGCTATGACGAAAATGACCGGCTACATCAATCAGCGTATGGATGCATACAAAGCGAAACGCTATGGCGTTATTGGCGGCTCATTGCTGTGGATCAAAGATAAACTGCTGGGACTGCCCGATGAGGTCAATATATTCTACACAGATGGCCGTAAAGTCTTCACCCAGGAGCTTGATGCGCTGGTCGTCAGCATCGCCAATCTGGTTGAGACGCGCTTGAAAGAAGCGAAAGATGAGATCACCAGGGGGCAGAAGCGCATCAGGGAGTATGTCCAGAGCCTGCCCAAAGACCTGCAAGCCGTGGGCAAAGCCGCGGAAAAAGAGGTCGCTGGCCGCTTTGAAGAACTACGCAGGGGTGTTGATGAGAAGAAAAACGCCCTGGCCCAGAAACTGGCACAGCGCTACAAAGAGGCAACCGACAAGGCCAATGAGCAGCTCAAGAAGATGCAGGAGGAGAATAAGGGGCTTGTCTCGGCGCTCATCGAAAAGCTGGGCGAGGTTATCAAGATTCTGCGCGCCTTCAAAGAACGCATTACGTCCATGCTCAAGAAGGGCAAAGAGACGATCATGCTGATCGTCAGTGACCCGATAGGCTTCCTGAAGAATCTGCTTAACGCGGTGAAGAAGGGCATCCAGCAATTTGTTGATAACATCTGGAAGCATCTCAAAGCTGGCTTTATGGCCTGGCTCTTCGGCTCCCTTGCGGAGGCCGGCATCGAGATTCCCTCTGACTTCTCGCTTGGCTCGATCCTGAAACTGGTGCTGCAAGTGCTCGGCCTGACCTACGACCGTATCCGGGCCAAAGCCGTCAAACTAATCGGCGAACGCAATGTGATGCTGCTGGAAAAAGCCTGGGAGCTGATTTCAGCCCTGATCAAGGGCGGTCCCGCTGCGCTGTGGGAGAAGATCAAAGAGTTCCTGGGCAACCTGAAAGAGATGGTTATCAATGCCATCCAGGAGTGGGTCGTAAACACTGTTATCAAATCTGCGATTACCAAGCTGGCGACGATGTTCAGTCCAGTGGGAGCGATCATCCAGGCCATCATTACCATTTACAATACCGTTATGTTCTTCATCGAGCGAATGAACCAGATCCTGGCCCTGGTGGAGGCCATCATCAATTCGGTGCATAAGATTGCTACCGGCGATATCAGCAGCGCCGCCAATTGGGTCGAGCAGGCCATGGCCCGCACCGTCCCGGTTATCATCGGCTTCCTGGCTCGCCTGCTCGGGCTGAGCGGCATTTCAGAGAAGATCAAAGAGATCATTAAGAAGATCCAGGACACGGTGGATAAGGCGATCGATAAACTGATC
>JAFMRP010001589.1 GCA_017354095.1 Ktedonobacteraceae bacterium | reverse complement strand
AAAGGTATCGTCCCGGTTCACGAGCCAGCGGCTGTATACGGCGTCGGATACCCAACCGCTGTACTGATGAAAGCGAGGCTGCAAGCCGCCGCTCGCGCCTGAGCGAAGCCAGAATCGGATGTATTTGTCCAGGTAGCGAGGATCGTGCAGCCAGCGCCCTTCATAGATATGATGGCCGAGGGCACAACTGATCGCGTTGTACTCGGTCGCGTGCTTCACGGGTTTGAGGAATTCGGTGACGACATATCCGCCGGGCGTCTGTTTGATGTGCTTGCGGAAAGCCCACCATCGATAATAATAAGTTTCTTCGAAGTTCTGGTCGGGGCACGCGAAGAATGGGATGTTGTCCTTCATCCAATGCCAGGCTTCCGCGTCGTGTATATAATTGACCACCTCCTGGTCAGCCATGCGGTTGAAGTCGTCAATATAGTGTTTGAAGTATTCGCCGTTGAGTACCGGCGTGGCCGCTGGATGTGCGTGGTTAGCGACAGTTGCTCCTATGATCAGCGCAACTGAAATTAAACTCGCCGCGATCTTAATCGTGACCATACAAATCTCTTTTATTTCTGAGAACCAGCTTTCCTGAAATAGGTGTTATGGCTTTCGATTTGCACCTCAAAATAAGGCACGAAGACCAGTTCCTTGCCGTCTACACTCATCACATAACTGTCTGGCCGCCCCTTGACAGGATTGAGCGCCGCGGGCAGCGCGATAGGTGTTTCAGCGAGTCCGTCCCAGGGATTGAGTCCAACATACATAACTGGCCCGCGCAGCAGAGCGACTACCTCACGGTGGCTTTCGTCAATCGACAGGGTGCGCAGCATCTGCGGCACTACAACATCCACCGTATCGCCCTCCTTCCAGTGACGCTCGACCTCGAAATACCTGCTTGCCTTCGCTGGAATGATGGGCCCATTATTCACGCGAACGGTTGCTCCAGTCGTCCACGCCGGGATACGCACCCGGAGCGCAAACCTCCCGCCCGCATGGACCGTCATTCTACTGGCATCCTCGGCTGGGTAATTCGTCGATTGCTCAACTATGATTGTCCCGCCTGGCCTTTCCCAACTTACCGTCGAAGGGGTAAACAAATTTACGTACAGCGCATCGTCATCGTGAAAATAGATGTTTAGCACATAGTCGGCAACGCCCTGCGCCAGCGTGCCCGAACAGCAGGGCCATTTGCTGTGATAGTACTGCTTGACGGCGTGGGGGCCATAGTTGGAGTAATAGGGATATCCGCCATCGCTATCAGGCGTCCGTGTCGCCAGCATGGTGTTATAGAGTGTGCGTTCCAGCCCGTCTCCGTAACGCGGGTCAGCGGTCAGGCGAATGAGGTAGCGCGCCAGTTTCAGGTCGGCATAGCTGCCACAGGGCGTTTCGAAATGTGCTTTGGAGTTAGTGAGACTTTCAAACAGTTTGCCCTTGCCCGGCTCAACGAACTGCTCTTCAGGTCCCCAGCCGCCGGAGGCGAAACGCTGGGCTTCCAGGAACCGCCAGGCATTTTCCATTGCTTTTATATATTTGGGATTGCCGGTCGAGAGATAGGCTTGTCCGCCTGAGCTGAGCGCAATGATATGGCTGTAGGCGTGCCTGGTGGGCAATACGTCGTTTCCCGCCGCCAGCGGATTGAACCATTCGCGCTCCAAAAGATAGTGCAGAGCGAGATCGTAATAGCTCCTGTCGCCGGTGAGGTCGGCTGCCGCGAATAAGTTTTCAG
>JAFMRP010001588.1 GCA_017354095.1 Ktedonobacteraceae bacterium | reverse complement strand
CACACATCACGCTGGTGTCGCGCTCTGCTTTTCGCTCCCTCTCATCATCTTGAGCATTGATCTATTCAAACAACTGCGCTTGATTACATTGGCTCTGGCTCTTTACATTGCGTCCTTGCTACTTTTGATGTACGTCTCCAGTTCCTCGATGCTGTGGTCTATTCTCTGGACTGGTGAGGCCGTCAACTATGAACTGCTGGCATTGTTTGTTCTGGCAATACTGGTTTTCTCTGTGCAGCAGGAGCGCGCGCATGAACGTACACACACTACTTCAGGAGCTCGATGCAACCTATCGTCAACTCAAGGAGGCCCATACTCAGCTATCCGCCTCGATGCTGCGCATTGAGGAGCTAACAGCCATCAATGAGCGTCAGCGCATCGCTCGCGATCTGCACGATACCCTGGTCCAGGGCACGGTCGGACTCATCATGCAGCTCGAAGTAGTCCTGGCACAACTTCGCCAGCAGCGGACTGCTCGTGCACAGGAAACACTGCAGCAGAGTGTAGAGGCAGCTCGCAATTCGCTGCCCGATGCACGCTGCGCCATCGGGCATTTGCGCGAGGAGCATCTTTGCCCCGATGATCTGGTAGAAATCATTCAAGAAGAAGTTCAACGCCTGACTACTACTATGCCCATCACTTGCCAGGCAGATCTTGCGGCGCTGACCAGTATTCCCCTCCACTGTGCGAACATATCCGGCGCGCTGTGACCGAAGCCCTGACCAACATTACGCGCCATGCCAATGCCCGCCAGGTCTCGCTAATGACCAGGTGCAGTGCGTCACAACTCACCCTCGACATCCGCGACGACGGCATCGGCTTTGATCCCACGATAATCGAGAAACAGGTTGGCCACTATGGACTCCTTGGCATTCGCGAGCGATGCAGGCTCATCGGCGCTCAGTTTACAATTATCAGTGCACCCGGATCAGGTACGCTGCTGCGCTTACAGATACCACTTCACCAGGAAGGATTGACGACATGCAAAAACGTATCCGCGTCCTTATCGCCGATGACCACCTGATGGTCCGTAAAGGACTGCGCTTGATGCTGGAAGAAGATGACGAGTCAATCGAACTGGTAGGAGACGCCGCCGATGGCGCTTCTGCCCTGACCCTGATTGAGCAACTTCAGCCCGATGTTGTCTTGATGGACGTTCGCATGCCCGGCATGGATGGTATTACGGCATTACAACATATCCGTTCTTCCTGGAGCCAAATTGCGGTCATTATCCTCACAACCTACGACGAGGATGACCTGCTCGTTCGAGCTTTACAGGCCGGGGCCTGCGGCTACCTGCTCAAAGATACACCGCTGGAAAAACTGTTGCGTGCCATCCATACCGCTGCGCGGGGCGAGATGCTGCTTCAACCTGATGTAATGGCGCGCGTTCTCGCTCATACCCATCAAGAGACGCGCACCCCACCTCCGCTCCCCGGGCGAGGCGGACTTACACGGCGGGAACGGGATGTGCTCTCTGGCATCGCGCGCGGGGAACGTAGTAAAGAAGTCGCTGCTCGCCTGGGCATTACTGAGCGCACTGTAAGAGCATACCTGGCAAGTATTTATACCAAGCTCGATGTAGATTCACGCTCGTCGGCCGTAGCCGTTGCTATGGAACGCGGCCTGCTGTCATTGCGACAAGAATAATCAATCTATTCGCAAACCTTGCAGCCTTCGATAACACCTATGCCCCGGCAGCAACACAGCCGTGCCCGTTG
>JAFMRP010000423.1 GCA_017354095.1 Ktedonobacteraceae bacterium | reverse complement strand
CGCGGACGCCGATATGACGCTGCGTCTCGTTGAACCCATTCAGGCCGAGCTCCAGCGCCATAACCTGGTGCAGCTCTATAAAAATATCGAGGAACCACTGATCTCCGTTTTGATGCAGATGGAGCTGTACGGCGTGGCGCTGGATGGCGATTTCCTGCGCGAATTTGGCGAAAAGCTCGATGAGCAGTTGCGCGAACTTGAACATAACATCTACGAATCGGTGGGGCATCGCTTCAATGTCAATTCCAATCAGCAGTTGGGCGAGGTGCTGTTTAATGAGCTGAAATTGCCGGCCAGGAAAAAGACCAAAACTGGTTTCTCGGTTAGCGCCGATGTCATTGAGGGACTGCGCGGCATGCATCCCATCATCGATTATCTGCTCGGCTATCGCCAGCTGGCCAAACTCAAGTCCACCTATGTGGACGGCCTGCTCGCTCTGACGGATACCAGTACGGGTCGCGTCTATACCTCGTTCAATCAGAATGTCGCCTCCAGTGGCCGCCTCTCGTCGAGCAATCCCAATCTGCAGAATATTCCTGTGCGCACCGAACTGGGCCGCCAGATACGACGTGCCTTCATCGCCGATCCCAGCTACGTGCTGCTAACTGCCGACTATTCACAATTCGAGCTGCGTATCCTGGCGAGTATCACCAATGAGCCGCGCCTGGTCGAAGCTTTCAGCAAAGACGAGGATATTCACACTATCACTGCCGCGTCACTTTTTAACATTGCCCCTGAAGAGGTCACTCCCGATCAGCGCCGTCTGGCGAAAACCGTTGTCTATGCCATACTCTATGGTCAGTCGGCCTTCGGTCTCGCTCAGATCACCGGCATGTCGAACGCGGAAGCGGCGGAGTTCATCAAGCGCTACCATGAGACGTTCCCTCACGTCAAAGGCTATGTTGAGGGCACGCTCAACCAGGCTCACAAACAGGGCTACGTCAATACTCTATACGGGCGCAAGCGCTTCATCCCGGATATGCGTGCGCTCTCCCACGCCGAACGACAGGCGCTGGAGCGTGAAGCGATGAATATGCCCATCCAGGGCACTAACGCCGACCTGATTAAAATCGCCATGCTGCGTCTCTATCACGCCCTGAAAGAGCAGCGTATGAAAACACGCATGATCTTACAGGTACACGATGAACTGGTTTTTGAGGTGCCTGTCGAGGAACTTGAGCGCGCGAAACGCCTGGTAAAGGCTGTGATGGAGGGCGCTGATGATAAGAAATTGGCCATTCCAATTAAGGTTGAAATGAAAGTGGGACGAAACTGGTATGAGGCGGAGCCAATGGTGTAATATGGTAGCAATGATAAATTGTAAGAGGTGTTCGTTTGCGACTATCCAATTTAATCAATGATCTGCCACCATATCATTTTGCTGATGCGAAAAAGAAAATAGACGATCGCCGGGCCGCCGGCGTCGATGTGATCAGTCTCTCAATGGGCGATCCCGATATGCCCGCTCCTCAGGAGGTCGTTGATCGTCTCTGCCGCGAGATGCAGAACCCGGAGAACCATCGCTATCCCGAGTATCGCGGTATGCGTGCCCTGCATGAGGCGATCTCTGCCTGGTTTGAGCGCCGCTTTGGTGTCTACCTGGAGCCAGAGCGCGACATTTTGCCCCTGCTGGGTTCTAAAGAGGGACTGGTGTACGCCGCCGCTTCTGTGCTCAATGCCGGCGATGTGGCCCTGACGCCTGATCCCTACTACCCTGTCTACCTGACTGCCGCGACAAGTGTGGGGGCACAGCCATATATGCTGCCACTGCTTGAGCGCAATGACTTCCTGCCCGACCTGGATTCCATTCCCCAGGATGTGCTGGCGAAATCGCGCCTCTTCTGGCTCAATTATCCCAACAATCCAACGGCAGCCTGCGCCGATCGCGACTTTTTTGAGCGCCTTGTCGCCTTTGCCCACAAACACGATCTTGTGATCGTCCATGACATGGCGTATGCTGAAGTCTATTTTGATGATTTTCGCCCAATGAGCATTCTTGAGGTGCCGGGGGCGCGCGAGGTGGCCGTAGAACTGCACTCTCTGAGCAAAACCTACAATATGGCCGGCTTCCGGTTGGGTATGCTGGTGGGCAACGCTGAACTGGTCGATGCCGTCGGTCGCCTGAAAAGCAATATCGACAGCGGCATCTTCCGCCCACTGCAGTATGCGGCCGTCGAGGCCTTAAACCTTCCCGTCTCATGGATTAATCAGCGTAATGCCATCTACCGGCGCCGCCGCGATCTCTTATGCGCCGGATGCGAAGCCCTGGGTATGCACACCAGAATCACGAAGGCTGGTCTCTACATCTGGTCCGCCGTGCCGCATGGCTATACTTCGCGCGATTTCGCGAACTGGCTCTTTGACAAGACAGGTGTCTTTGTTGCTCCCGGCTCAAATTTTGGCCCCGCTGGCGAGGGCTATGTGCGTATCTCGATCACCGCTCCCGATGAGCGCATTGAGACGGCACTCGCACGTATGCGTGCCGCTATCGAGTCCTGACCACTTCTGACCCTTGTGCGATGAAGAGTATCCTTTATTCTGGAAGTTTACGTTTATGAGGAACACTATGTTTCCAGAAAAAGATGCGGGCTCACAGGCGACCAATGCCTGGCATCTCCAGGCTGGTCGCGCTGTGTGCAGCTCTGTACAGGCGGGCCTCGATCACGAGTGGCTGGTGACGAATGGCCTCGGTGGCTATGCCTCTGGCTCCCTGGTTGGGGCCACAACACGCAGCTATCACGGCCTGCTGGTTGCCGCGCTTCGCCCCCCAGTCGAGCGTACTGTACTGGTCACAAAAATCGACGAAGAAGTGACACTTTCATCTGGCCAGTTGCTCAAGCTGGGCGTGAATGAGTATATCGATGGCACCATTGATCCACATGGCTATCGCTACCTGCAGCGTGTCTGCCTGGAGGGCGATGTTCCGTGTTTCCATTATCTTCTGAATGAAACCCTGGTGCTTGAGAAGCGCGTCTGGATGGAATATGGACAAAATACGACCTATGTTCAATACATCTTGCATGGCGTGGCGAGCAGCGATGAAGAACGTGAGGAGGATGAGCCTGGCGACCTCTCGTTGGAGCTGGCTCTATATCCTTTCTGCCTCTCGCGTGACTACCACAGCACTACCTACGGTTCGCCTGACTGGCACTTCCTCGTCGATCCATACAAAAATCGCTGCACTATCCGCGCCAGCCAGGATACGCCATCCTATCAGCTGATCGCACCGCCCCAGTGCTCCTTTACTCCTACTGGCCTGTGGTACTGGCGCGTTTTCCACCGCCGTGACCGTGAACGTGGCCTCTCAGATCACGAAGATACCTATCAGCCAGGAATCTTCCGCCTGCGCCTCTCGCCGGGTATGCGTGCGACACTGGTACTGAGCGCTGCACCTGACCTCTCCCCTGATTTTGGCGGCGAACAACATGAAGAACGAGCGACGGCTGCCTTCATGCACCATCAACGGCGCGTGCGTCACCTGCTGGCAGTTGCTGACCATTCCACCGACGACCTGCAGAATTGCGATCCCGTCTTCGCTCGATTGACTATCGCCGCCGATCAGTTCATCGTGGCTCGAACAGATACCGGCATCTCTGATACGCGCCTGCCGCCGCGCCTCTCACCCGATCGCAAAACCATTATTGCCGGCTATCCCTGGTTTACCGATTGGGGACGCGATAGCATGATCTCGTTGCCTGGTTTGCTGCTCTCGACCGGACGTTACAGCGAGGCTCGTGGTCTGCTCAAAGCCTTTGCCTCCTTTACCTGTAAAGGCCTGATCCCCAACCGTTTCCCCGATAGCGGTGCCGATCCTGAATATAATACTGGCGATGCCACACTCTGGATGTTTCATGCGCTCGATCGCTATCTCATGGCGACCGGCGACTGGACGCTGCTGAAAGAGCTGTTCCCCACGCTGCAAGAGATTATTCGCTGCCATATTCGAGGCACCCTCTACGGCATTAAAGTGGATGTGCGCGATGGCCTGCTGTATGCCGGCGCTCCTGGTCTTCAGCTAACCTGGATGGATGCAAAAGTTGGCAATTGGGTTGTTACGCCGCGCCGTGGTAAGCCGGTTGAGATCAATGCGCTCTGGTACGCAGCTCTCACCGCTATGGAGGCTTGGGCCGTTCGCCTTTCCATTGATGCGACTTCGTATAGCCAGCTGCGAACGCTCGCGTGCCAGCACTTTGCCGATCGTTTCTGGTACAAGGATGGGGGCTACCTCTACGATGTGATCGATGTAGATGGCTATGAGGGCCAGAACGATGCTAGCTTGCGTCCCAACCAGCTCTTCGCAGCCTCGCTGACCCGCGATCTCTTGTCTGAGGCGCAGGTGGTCAGTATGCTGCGCAAGGTCACCGAACACCTCCTGACGCCTGTTGGCCTGCGCTCACTCAGTCCAGAGGACCCCGCCTATCACGGGCGATTTCAGGGCAATCCCCTGCATCGCGATAGCGCCTACCACCAGGGGACCGCCTGGCAGTGGTTGATTGGTCCATATGTAGATGTCCACCTGAGCCTCTATAACGATCACAGGCGCCTGCGTAAGCTGCTGCTGCCACTCGTCGAGCAGTTGTGGGGACCCTGCCTGGGCACGATCAGCGAGGCGGCGGAGCCAGAACCACCTTTCGCTCCTGGTGGCTGTTTCGCCCAGGCCTGGAGCGTTGCCGAATTGCTGCGCTGCTGGCTCCTGACAAAAGAATAAGCTATTGCACACGCACCACAATCGCGCTGATGTTGCCCTCGCCTCCGGCACGGTTCGCGGCCTCCACCAGCGTATGGGCCATCACCTGTGTATCGCCACCTCCCGCCAGCATCTCTTCCAGGCGCTGGTCGTTGACCATGTGCCACAATCCATCGGTACAGAGCAATATCAGCTCGCCCGGCTGGACCGCCATCTGCCTGACCTCAACAGGAACGTTGTAATGTACCCCCAGGAGCCGGTCCTCCAGAACTTGAGCTGAGGTCGCCTGTTGCCCACCTGGCAAACTCGTGCCTCCAACCTGATTGCTTATACACGTCAATCCCCGATCATTGCTGTAATGATATGCCCGGCTATCTCCCACGCTGGCAACGTAGAGGCGATGTTTGTAGAGCAGCGCAGCCGTCAGCGTGCTGGCCATATTGATCTCATAATCGGCGTTACAATGGTAGATGACCTTGTTGGCCTGCCGTGCGCCATCGCGCAGCCAGTGCTCGAGTATCTCCTCCGACTGTGTCTTCGATGACGGCTTAATAGGGATAGGCTGACTGGGTGGTGTTTCGCTCTTCGTCTTCGTCAAGGAACGGGGCAGCGTGATGATATGTGGCAGGAGAATATCGGCCAGCGTTTCTATTGCC
>JAFMRP010001587.1 GCA_017354095.1 Ktedonobacteraceae bacterium | reverse complement strand
GCCGTGCCAGGAAGCGCTCGCGGGCGTCCACAACGACCAGGGGAATATGCATGTGGTTGCTAAACGTCTCTACTACCTGCTCGCGTTCGCCTGTCCTCATGCAGCCGGTATCCACAAAGACGCAGGTCAGCTGTTCGCCGATAGCCTTGTGAACGAGCAGGGCTGCCACAGCCGAATCGACGCCGCCCGAGAGCGCGCAGAGCACGCGCTCCTCGCCGACGCGCTGGCGAATCTGCTCGACTGTCTCGTCGATGACCGCTTGCGCCGTCCAGCCAGACTGGCAGCCGCAGATACGGAAGAGGAAATTGTGGATAATCTCTTTGCCCTGCGGTGTATGGGTGACCTCGGGATGAAACTGCAGGCCCACAAAGCCGTGTGGGCTGGCGATAGCGGCGATGGGATTGCTTTCGGTGCTGGCCAGTACCTGGAAATCCTCGGGCAGCGTGTCGACGCTGTCACCGTGGCTCATCCATACCGGCAGGCGCAGCACAGGCGCTTCGTGCCCCTGTTCCAACGGTTCCGTCTGGGCTGGTGAAACCTTGATGCCCTCAAAGATGCGGTACACCTGCGCGTCCTGGCGTGCTTCCGCCAGCACCTCGATGGTCGCGGGACCGTATTCGCGCTGCCCATGTGATGGCGCGACATGCCCGCCAAGCTGCGTGGCCAGCAGATGCATACCGTAGCAGATGCCCAGCACCGGCAAGCCGCTGTGCAGGATCGCGGGATCGCAGGACGGCGCGTTTTCGTCGTAGACGCTGGCAGGCCCGCCCGATAGAATAAAGCCCTTGATATCGAGCTGGGGATTCTCCTGTAACTGGGCCAGTGTCGTGCTGGCTGGAACCAGCTCGCTATACACCTGGCATTCGCGGATGCGCCGGGTAATGAGGCGACTATACTGTGAACCAAAATCGAGAACAATAATCGCCTGCCGGCGCTCACTGCTAGACATACAATCCCTTTCTGGAGAGCAAATTATTTGTTGGCTACCCATCAGCCATAACGGTGACGATAGAGTATATCACACCGCACGCTTTATTCGTCCCCTGGGGGATTCAACGGGTCACCTCCAGAGGCTCACAGAAGCTCCGTCTCTGGTTCGAGCGGAGTAACCGGCGTACCTTCTTCCCGTGACTCGTGCTGCGCTTTTCGTTGTGTACTTAGCAGGGGAAGCAGATAGCGGTCGCCACCAAGGTATCCGGCTATGCGCCACGCGAGAATCAGCAGCAGGGCTCCAATCGCGAGATTAGGGTTGATACTGATGGAGCCGGCGAACAGATAACTCAGGTTCATAAAGAGACCAAAAAATGCCGCGATCCCCACAAGGCAGCCAAAGATAAGGCCAAGTCCAACCAGTACCTCACCGAAGGTCACAAGATAGGCGAATACTCCAGCATTGGGCAGCACGATATTACGCAGGAACGCGGCGTACCAGCCCTGAACGCTGGGATGCGCTCCCCCCGCTTTCTGCAATGCGCCCAGCACAAATTGCTGCAGGGCTGCCCCGCTGTGAGCGTTGAACACCCAGGCCCCACCAGAGGAGGACACACCAAAGGCATCAAAAGAGAATGAATAGCCTGTCAGCTTCGCCAGACCCGCGGTCAGCCATTCGTAACCGATACACAGGCGTACAACAAGCCAGAGCCAGGAGGCTCGCGTGTCGGTAAATAAAAATCGCGCGATGGGCAGTTGGGGCATATCCGTCGCACGGTATCGTCGTCTCAT
>JAFMRP010000422.1 GCA_017354095.1 Ktedonobacteraceae bacterium | reverse complement strand
GAATTCAGCACCCGCTGTTGCTCGCCGCCCTCATGGCCCGGCGTGGCGAAGAGGAAGAGGGGGAGGTGGGCATCCAGCATCCTCTATTGCTCGCCGCTCTCATGAGCCGGCGCAGGGAAGGGATTCAGCATCCGCTATTGCTGGCCATGCTCATGAGCCGTCGTGGAGAGAGTATCATCCAGCATCCGCTGTTGCTCGCCGCCCTTATGACCCGGCGCGGGGAGCGGGAGGAGCGAGAAGAGGGCATGCAGCCACTCTTGCTGGCAGCCCTTATGAGCCAGCGTGAGCAGAAGGAAAAAGTAACGGCGTAACAAGGTTGCAGGAGGGCCCCTCTTGTTCCGCTCGGCTGCGGCCTGGTCGTCAGCCGAGCGGAGAGGCAATGCCCTCCTGCACCTCGCAATAGCAAGAGAGATGAAGGGAGACATATTCATGACAACTCGTGCTGGACAGGGAGCAACGCAAAGTCGCTATGATCCGCTTGTAGAAGTCCTGCTCAAAGAGCTCATTGACGAGACCCCGCAGCCGAAAGCGGGTAAAAAAAACATCACAGACGTTCTGGCAGAAGAACTGCTGGCATCATTGAAGGAAGCGGAGAGCATAACGCCCCAGGAAGTGTCACTGGAAACAGTTATAGTGGCTGAAGCACTGGCGCCCGCGCTGGCCAAAGCGCTGGCCGACGCACTGGCGCCCGCGCTGATCAAGGCTCTGAATAATTTGATTTCTACTTCAAAGAAAGCCCCTCAAACCACTTCTAAAAGGAGTTCTGACTAATGCAATCACACGAGACGTCTTCGAGAAGGGAAGAGGCAAGGGGCACGACGGGCAACCTCAAGGGCCCCACTCCACCTCTCCCAACCCCTTGCCCCTACAGATACGGGGCGACCTTTTCCGAGCACGTTTCGGGTTTCTGCACCAGGTAAAAACCGGCAACATATGCATTTATTGATTCCAGTATAGTATGATACGTTTGTCATACCGTGCGCGCGCTCGTCGCTATCTGCCAGAATGAACTGGAGAACAGCCAGGCGCGCGCTGTTCTCTATAAGCAAGCATGGGTTGGGCTTTTTCGGGTATACTTATAAGAAATTTCAGCTCATAACAATGCAGCAAGGTAGAGGATACTAATAGTATGACAGAAGTTCGGGTTGATCATGCCAGTATTGAGGACGCCGCAGTAGTTATTGACTTAGTTGAGCGGTTGTTGAGGGAGCTAGGCGGCTTCGCATTTGATAAAGAGGGAGCAACGAGGCTCTGTGAGCAGCTGCTCGCGACAGGGCGATATACGGCGCTGCTGGCGCGGGACGCGGAGGGCAGCGCACTTGGAGTGCTGACGCTTCATGAGAGTTCGGCACTATACGTCGTGGGGAAGCTGGGGTGGATACAGGAATTTTATGTAGTGCCAGAGGCGCGTTCCCTCGGTGTGGGGCATTTGCTGGCCGAGGAGGCGACGAGATGCGCGCGAGAGCGGGGATGGTCGCGGCTGGAAGTGAACACGCCCAATGCGCAGGAGTGGCCTCGCACGGTGGCGTTCTACCGGCGCGAAGGGTTTGAGGGTGGTTCTTATCATCTCAGAAAGTTTTTCGCGTAACAAGAAAGTATCGTTATGCAGCTCCATGTTTTTTTTACGCCAGCAGACCTGCTGGCGGTAAGCGCCCGATCGGATGATGTGTATATTGTGGTTGATGTGATTCGCGCCACCACCACCATGGCAGTGATGTTTGACCAGGGAGCCAAACGGGTATACGCAGCGAACACGCTGGAGCAGGCGCGCCTCGCCGCGCAGCGCTATCCCGAGCGCCTGTTGTGCGGTGAGCGGCACGCGCTGCCTCCGCCAGGCTTTGATTATGGCAACTCACCCACGCAGTTCGCGCATATTGACCTGGGAGAGCGCGAGCTCATTCTGACGACGACCAATGGCAGCCGCGCCTTCTTCGCCTGTCCCGAAGGGAGTATGCGCCTCGCCGGCAGTTTCTATAATGCCAGTGCCGTAACGGCCTGTGCACTGCGATACGCGCAGGAACGTAGTGGGAATATAGCGATCGTTTGCGCCGGAGAAGGTGGTTACTTCGCGCTCGATGATACGGCCTGTGCCGGTTTTCTGGCGCGAGAGATTCAGCGCCAGCACGCCGCGATTGAGCCGCACGAGAGTGTGCTGGCGGCCCAGGCAATCTACGAGGCGTATCCCCCGGCTCGCATACTCGAATATGGCAACTCGGCGCGTTCAGTGATCAAGGCCGGGCTGCGCGCAGACCTGGATTTTTGTATACAGACAAGCGCGACCAGCACGGTGCCGCTGGTAGAAGGAAAGGAAGCGGGGACGGACCTGCTTGTGATCAGACAGGTGTAAAGCTGGAGAGTAGTAACGTTGACGTTACTATGTTTCTGTGCTATGATTGATATTGATATACTGGTATATTTGTTGTGACGTCACGAGGGTAAAGTAGTGGTGCGATTGCGCATCAAAGATATCGCGGAGAAACGGCAGCTCAATCGTTATCAGCTGCAGATGCGGGCGGGGGTAACGATGCCTTTGTTGAGCCGTTACTGGAACAATCGGACGGAATCGGTGAACCTGGAGGCGCTGGGCAAGATTGCTCACGCGCTGGGAGTGAGTGTACACGAGCTGTTCGCGGATAATGAGGAGGACAGATAACGATGCATAAATTTTTCCACAAACGCGAAAAGCACAAAGAGGAGACCAGGTGGCATACTGGCCATATGCCGCAGGAGCAGCACAAGGAGCGTAAGATCCGCGAGTTCGAGGATCGCTGGACGCAGCTGCCCGAAAGGGCTCATGTCTGGCTCAACGGCTGCAGCGGCTGGGTGAGTTATAAGTGGAACAAGAATACATGGAAGCCCTGGTAGTGGAGGAGCCACGATAGAGTGTTTTAGCGCCGGGAGGGACTACGCTGGCGCAGCGCTTCATATACAGCGATGCTTCCCGCCACGGCAGCATTCAACGAATTGACGTAACCATGCATAGGCAGGCGGATCAGCAGATCGCAGTGCTCGCGCACCAGGCGGCTGATCCCCTTCCCCTCATTGCCCACAACCAGTGCCAGCGGGCCAGTAAGATTGGCCTGAGTATAGAGTGTTTCCGCCTCGCCGGCCAGTCCCACCACCCAGATCTGTTGTTGTTTAAGGTAATCAATCGTGCGAGTCAGATTGGTCTCCTGAGCGATAAGGACGTGTTCCGTCGCGCCCGCCGACGTTTTCACCACGGTTGCATTGACCTCCGCAGCCCGGTGAAGCGGAAGCACCACACCATGTACGCCAGCAGCCTCCGCCGTACGCAGCAAAGAACCAAGGTTATTCACATCCTGGATAGCATCCAGAATGAGCAAAAAAGGGGCTTCGTTTTTCTGCGCGGCCCTGGCCAGGATATCATCGGTGCTGGCATAGCGGCGCTGCTCGACCACGGCCAGGCAGCCCTGATGTACGGCGCCCCGGCTCAACTGGTCCAGGCGTGAGCGTGATACAGTCTCGACCGGGATATGTTTACGCTGCGCGCTCTGTATGATGGTTGACAGGGCGGGAGCCTGGCGCTGTCCCTCTGCCAGGAGGATGCGCTTGACCTTGCGTGCGGACTGCAGCGCTTCGACAACGGGATTTCGACCCCAGATATATTCAGACATATTCTCAACTTCCCATAGGCATGCAATAAAATTTGAAAGGCTGTTTAGCGCTCAAGGTCGGCAAAGAGGCCAAAGAGTTCGCGGACGGGAGCGAAGCTGCGCCGATGATGGGGAGAGGCGCCGTGTTCGTGTAGAGCGGAGAGATGGGCGGGTGTGCCGTAACCTTTATGCTGATCGAAGCCATAGGCAGGGTATTGCGTATGCAATTCGAGCATCAGGCGGTCGCGGGTCACCTTAGCAATGATGGAGGCGGCGGCGATAGAGAGGCAGCGCGCATCGCCCTTAATGATCGAGCGTTGAGGCAGCGTGATATCGGGCAGGAGCAGGGCATCGAGGAGCAGCGCGTGGGGTCGGGTAGAGAGTCGAGCCAGGGCAGCGCGCATCGCGTGTTTTGTCGCGCGCAGGATATTGTGCTGATCAATCAACTCAACTGAACCGATGCCGACGCCGACCGCCAGCGCGTGCGTCATAATCGTCTCATAGAGGCGCTCGCGGTAAGCGTGGGACAGTTGTTTTGAGTCTCGTACGCCAGCGAAGCACGTCAGGGTTGCGGCGGCGTTCTCCAGGGGCAAAATAACGGCAGCGGCCACCACTGGTCCCGCCAGGCAGCCGCGCCCTGCTTCGTCGAGACCTGCGACAAAGGAATAGCCCTGTTCGAACAGGGCCATTTCTTCAAGCAGAGTTGGTGTATTGTGATCAGGCTTCGGCACTTTTATTTGCGGTCCGCTGTTTTGTGGAAGTCGGGCGAAGTTCCTTCAGGCGAGCGGCTTTGCCGGTCAGGCCACGCAGGTAGTAGAGCTGTTTGCGGCGTACGCGAGCGTGGCGAATCACATCAATTTTCTCGACGCGGGGAGAATGCAGAAGGAACGTGCGCTCAACGCCAACGCCGTTAGTGACGCGGCGGACGGTAAAGTTGCGATTGACGCCGGAACCGCGCAGGCGCATGACAACGCCCTCAAACGGCTGGAGGCGTTCGCGGATCCCTTCAACGACTTTCACTTGCAGGCGAACAGTGTCGCCGGATCTGATTTCTGGTACATCTTTCCGTAACTGAGCACTTTCGACTGCGTCAATTAACGCCCGCCCTGCTGGCTTTGTTACGGCCTGGTTATCAGCCATCCCTTGAACCTCCTATGCGCACTGTGCTCAGGGTAACTGGCGAGCAGTGGCGCGAAACATTACTTTGCGTTGAGCTGCTTCATCAGGCGCGATTTGCGGCGAGCAGCATTGTTTTTATGAATGACCCCTTTTTTGGCGGCGCGGTCGAGCTCGCTGATGGCCTTGCGAACGGCTGCAGTGGTGTCCTCGTCGCTTACGGTGGGGGCAGCGATTGCCTGACGAGCTTTCGTCAGGTTAGTCTTCACAATAGATTTTACCATACGATTGTGCATGCGGCGTCGCTGCTCCTGACGCATGCGCTTTTTCGCGGACTCTGTGTTAGGCATGTATGTATCAATCCTCCCCGGAAGGTTCGGCCCTTTCCACGGGCTTATCCACAAAAATACCGACCCTATTGTCGGCTGAATGCCCGTAGATTATAGCAGAAACGCGTGATTCGTGTCAAACAAGATGGCCCCTCGTACTCTGTCAAACTTCGTTTGACAGAGTACGAGGGAGAAGAGAAGGAGCGGGGGCACCCCGCGCCCCGGCAAGGGGCGCTGCCCCTTGCAACCTCGCTTGATCCCCTTCGGATGAAGGTGGTCAGTCCTC
>JAFMRP010001586.1 GCA_017354095.1 Ktedonobacteraceae bacterium | reverse complement strand
GGTATCATTCCGCAGAAGATGGACGGAGGCGATACTGCGATGACGCCCGACGATATCCGGGCCATCAAAGCGTATGTTGAGGCTCACCGTACGCTGACCACGCCGTTTGATATTACGTGGGAAGGTGAGACGCCCGGCGATGATCCCGAACGAGCGGCGGCGATTGTGCGTCCCTGGATAGACGCGGGTATTACCTGGTGGATGGAGGCGCGCTGGAGCACTACGAACCTTGATGAGGTACGCGAGCGCATCAGGCAGGGGCCGCCGCGTGTCGTATAGTCGTGCATATGGAGTTCGTCTTTTTTACGCGATGAACTCTTTGGCGAAGCGGCGAATGGTTTCCGGGCTGGTTCCGTCGACGAAACGCAGGACCAGCTCCTGCACGCCGGCTGCTGCATAGGCGGTCAGGCGCTGGCGGATTGTTTCGGGGCTGCCAATCAGGGCTGTTTGTAAGGTGTTTCCCAGCCTGGTTTTGCGGTCGGCGGGGAGCAGAGCCAGTGCCTGCTCGTCGCTGTCGGCCAGGAGGCAGATGGCGCTGGTTGTGCGGTGAATGCTCTCGTAGTCACGGCCCACTCGTTCGCAATGCTGTTTGAGGACGGCCAGCTTCTGCTGCACGGTGGCGGGGTCGTTGCCCACATTGCAGGCATCGGCGTACTGCGCCACCAGCTTCAGCGTCACCTGCTCGCCGCCACCGCCGATCAGCAGCGGGATGTGGGGCAGCTGGACGCCTTTGGGCTGATTGATAGCCCCGTGCACCTGATAATATTTTCCCTCAAAGTACGCTTCCTCATCGCTCCACATTTTATGGATCACCTGCACTGCTTCGCGCAGTTGTCGCAGCCGCTGTGGGGCGTCAGGATACGTGTAGCCATAGGCGTGGTATTCATGTTCATACCAGCCTGCTCCAATGCCAACGCTCAAGCGGCCATGCGAGAGGATATCGACCGTACTCGCCATTTTGGCCAGCAATGCCGGGTGGCGATAGCTGTTGCAGGTGACCATCTGGCCAATGCGGATAGTTTTGGTATCACGCGCCAGCGCTGCCGTACTCGTCCAGCATTCAAACGTCACTTCCTGTGAGGGGTGGGGGATCGTGTGAAAGTGGTCAACGAGCCAGGCGGACGTGAAGCCCACCTCTTCAGCCGTCTGGGCAATCTGCGTCATGGTTTCATAGGCTTGCGCGGGATCTTTGATCTGTGCCAGGTCCATGGTCCAGCCCTGGGGCAACAGGATACCAAATTGGAGCGTCATAGAGTACTGGTTCCTTCCTTTATTTCTACCTGTTGAGGTTCGTCTTTATCCAGTTTCCTGGTCTGCTTGCCGGGCAGTGCCTCGGCTTCCCGGTGGAGGGCTACGCCGCCTGCGACCAGGAGAATGCCAGCGATTTCAGGGAGGCTGGGTATCTGGTGGAGCACCACGACGCCGATCACAGTGGCGGAGGCGGGCAGCAGAGAGAGGAGCAGAGCGAAAGTGGCCCGTGGCAAGCGAGCCATGGCCAGTTGATCGCAGACATAGGGAATGACCGATGAGCAGATTCCCACCCCGATGCCAGCGAGGACAAGCAGTGGTTGCGTCATGGCCGGCAACACGTCGATTCCTCCGAGCGGGGTAATAGTAGCGAGCGCGATCAGCATCGCCGCACCCAGTCGATCAATCCCGGCAGCGCCGCCATCCTGGGCGATTCGGTGGCCGAGGATGACGTAGAGCATGAATAAGGCGCAGTT
>JAFMRP010001585.1 GCA_017354095.1 Ktedonobacteraceae bacterium | reverse complement strand
CACGATGCCAAAGAGGATGAGCAGCACCCCACCAAGGCGGTCCAGGACGAGTTGGTAGGTGCTCAAAGCACTCCCAACGAGAGCTGCGAGGGCTCCAAGCGCCATCAAGACAAGAGCACTGCCCAGCACAAACCAGAGGGCGTGCCATGTCACCCGCCAGCGTACCACGGATTGGCGCTGCGTTTTCTCCAGATTGGTTCCGGCCAGATACGCCAGATAGCCAGGAATCAGAGGGAGGACACATGGAGAAAGAAAGGACAGCAGACCAGCTCCAAATGCGGTCAACACGCTCACAAGGGTGAGAGAGATCATTGTTTTTCTCCTTTAAAACATCTTACCTGCCAGCACGCAGACGTTGAAGACGACTACACTACTCATGCCCAGAAACAGGTCGAACAGGACAATGTTGCCTGCCAGCGTGAGTACAGAGCGCCATAGCTTTCCCCGACTGCGAGAGGGCCTTCGCTCGTGAGAGGCTTGCCGCCAGCACTCCAGGGAAGTCAGCCCCGCTGCCAGGACGGCTAACAGGACGGTCAATGGCCAGTTCCAGGAGAGCAGTGTCATGCTCCAGTTCACCCGTATTCCCACCAAACGGACGATCAGCCCACCCAGGATGAAAACAGCAGCTAACAGCATGTTCCGCTCCGTCCGCTTTCTGATATACACCGCGAGGAATCCTGCAAGCGGAAGCAAGAGCGCCGCCGCCCCAAAGCCTCCAAGCACAAGAGCGGTCAAGAGGGTCAAGGCGAAGGAAGATGTATGGGCAAGCAAGGATTCCACAAGGGCGGTGGTACTGACGACACTCAAAGCGTAGGCCAATCCAGGTAGAAGCAGCGCTCCTGCCTGCAAGGTGTGGGGATGCATTTCTCTGGCCCAAGCTTCGGCAAAGGCAGCAGGATTGGGGCCCACAACCGTTGCCAGGGATTTTGCATCTATCGCTGCCTGAAAAAGGTGGTGCTCTAATTCCAGTTGCATCTCGTTCCTGGGTGCCTTCGCAATCCCCCGCAGTTCCCAATATCTTCCACATGCCTCACTGAGGTCGGAGATCTGGTTGTGGGTGGGCTGATCGATGATCAACATCAGCATGTACTCCTTTCAAAATCTGTGAAACAGCCTGGGCAAAACTATCCCACTCGGCCTGCCATTCGGCTAATTGTGCAGCACCAGTAAGCGTGAGCCGATAATACTTGCGTGGAGGCCCATCGGTTGAGGGTACCGCATATCCCTCAATAGAGCCGCGCTGCTGGAGGCGACTCAGGAGCGGATAGATACTGCCTTCGCTCACGAGCGCGAGTCCTTGTTGAGCCAGGCGTTGGACCATTTCGTAGCCGTAGCAGGGTCGCTGCGCAATAATCGCCAGTAGACACATATCCAATGTGCCCCTGAGCAATTGGGTTGAGCGTGCCTCCATAAGAGCTTTCCTTTCACTTTCTTGCGTGACAAGCTACTGAAGAAGAGTATATCACATCGTATCTTGCCACACAAGAGAGTGAAAGGACCAACTGCCGGCGCGACCGAGATTACTTGACCGGTTCTCTAGTACTACTTTGTTAGTTTCTGTGATACAATGAAGGCATGAACAAGACTCGAGTGCCGAAAGCCTCATCCGAACCGTTACCAGAACTGGCAGCCTTCTTGGAGCCGTTTGCCCTACTGTTTCGCCGACATACCAGCCGGGACAGCATGGAACGCTACCTGACCGGACTGCTCACTGATCTGCCCCAC
>JAFMRP010001584.1 GCA_017354095.1 Ktedonobacteraceae bacterium | reverse complement strand
CCGATCGGCTCATTATTGATCATAGTGACGCCGATGCCATTTGCGGGTATAGGTGTGCCATTGGGAGTTGTAGCTGTAGTATTATTGCGGAATAAAGCCAAAGCGCCCGCGATGCCTCCCAGGATGAGCAGGAGCAGCAGCACCAGGGACAGGATCATCCAGCCACGGCGCGATGGCTGCTGAGCCGGATGAGACGGCTGATGCGGTGGCAGACCCGGGTGAGATGGTTGTTGCGGCAGGCCGGGATACGACGAGCCGGGTATGGGTGTTGGGGGCAGAGATGGCGATGAAGGCTGAGAGGACTGATACGAGGCCATCGGCCCGGACGTGTAACCGGGGGGTGGGGGCGGCGGAGTACCCATCGTGGGTGGCGTATGCGAGCCCGTGATGGTCGGCGCAACGCCGGCTGCCGGGAAATTGGTACCGCTGATGGTGGGATTATTGGACAGGGAATAATTGGTGCCGCTGACGGTGGGCGTGTTTGAGGCGCCGCTGGCCTGAGTGGGAGCCCCGGACGCGTGGATTGTGCTGGGCAACGTTGGCATCGCTCCTGAAGAGGAGGTGAGCGTATAGGAGTTGCCGCTGGTAACGCCGAAGCGATGAAACAGAATATCGTCAACGTCCTGTTTCATAGCAGCCGCGCTTTGATAGCGCTGATTGATATCATTGACCAGAGCGCGTCCCAGCACATGTTCAACTTCTATGGAAAGTTGTGGATTGAGCGTGCGCGCGGGTGGATAGGTAAAAGGTGGATGATTGCGCGGATCGCGATTGGTCAACAGGTGATGGAGGGTTGCACCCAGCGCGTAGATATCTGAGCGTGGATCGGCGTTGCCCTGATATTGTTCGGGCGGCGCATAGCCGGGTGTGCCCAGAGCCGAGGTCTGTTTGCGCTGAGCATTGCGGACCACTTCGGCACGGGCAATACCGAAATCGACCAGGTGCGCTCGTTTGTCCCTGGTTCCAATGACGATATTAGCGGGCTTAATATCGCGATGGACGATAGGCGGCGTCTGCTGCGAAAGATAGTGCAGGACATCCAGTGTTTCTGAGGCACTCACCAGGACATCACGCTCTTTGAGCGGCTGATTGGTGCGGTTGATCTGTTCTTCCAGGTCCTCACCTTCTACATATTCCTGCACCATAAAGTAGCGTGTCCCCTCCTGGAAGTGGTCGGTGACGCCGGGCACCAGGGGATGCTCGATATGGGCGAGGGTTGCTACTTCGCGTTTGAAGTTGCGCACATCTTCTTGTAGCTTTGTGGGGTCAACATTCTCCGAGATCAATTCTTTGATGACGACACGTTTGCTGTCCAGGCGAACATCGGTAGCGAGCAACGCGGCGCCCATGCCACCCTGGCCCAGCACTTTTGTGATTACGTAGCGGCCTCCCTGCAGGCGAGCGCCGGGTGTGAGGGAGCGAGGGACGCCACCAGTGGTACCACCAGTAGACGTCTGGCCGGTGTTACCGCTGGCGGACGTCTGGGTAAGGGGGGCAGAGCCGATAAATTTGCCGCAGCCGCCGCAGAAATTTACGCCGTCGCGGTTTTCTGTTTTGCAGTAGGGACATTCCATTTCTTAATACCTGCCTTCTGAGACACCTATTTCCTGGTCTGGGTCTCTATCATCTATCTCAGCAGATTATGCGTCTAGCAGATTATACTGTCTTTTGTCCCGAGAGTCGAGTGTTGAAAAAGCGTTAATGTAATTACATACGTAATCTCGG
>JAFMRP010001583.1 GCA_017354095.1 Ktedonobacteraceae bacterium | reverse complement strand
GCTCTGAGGAGAGCAAGGGGTGGTCTCTTTCACATGGAGCGTTTTTCCGCAATGAAGAAGTGCAACAATACGTACCCCCCTCGGGTCTTCCGCAGAGTTGATGAAAAATACCGCTTGATTGCTTAGAACCCGAAATTTTAACGTCTCTTTCATAGCCATCAAAGAAGCCTGGGGATATACTGGCTGCATTGCCAGATGCGTGTGGAACTGATCGCAAGGAGTTGATCTGATGGCCGATCCAGCATTGCTGCCCGATCCGACCTGTCTACATCTGCTTCAACTTGAAGCGGAGGGAAAGGTCATTATCGCCACTGTCAAAACGACCGCACCAGACGCCCGATGTCCTGTGTGCGCCTCCCGTTCGGAAAAAGTGCATTCGCGTTATGTGCGAGTCCTGGCCGATTTGCCCTGGATGAGTTGTGCGGTGCGGCTGGCGCTGCATACCCGACGGTTTTTCTGTCTGAATCCAGACTGCCAGCGGAAAATCTTTACCGAGCGCTTGCCCAACGTCGTCGCCCCCTATGCACATCGAACGCTTCGGCTGGCAGAGGTCTTCACGCTCATTGGATTCGCACTCGGAGGTGAAGCAGGAAAGCGTCTGGCGGGGGGGATGGGCCTCGCAACCAGTCCCGACACTCTTCTGCGGCTGCTTCACGCTCAGCCTGTGCAAGAGCATCTCACCCCGCGCATCCTTGGCGTGGATGATTTCAGCTTTCTTCGTGCGCGATCCTTCGGGGCGATCCTGATCGATCTGGAAAAACGGATACCAGTGGACGTTCTCCCGGACCGTGATGCGGAAACCTTCGCGAAATGGCTTCTCGCGCACCCCGGAGTGGAACTCATTAGCCGGGATCGCGGCGGCAGCTTTGCGGAGGGTGGAAGAAGTGGAGCGCCGCAAGCGGTGCAGTGCGCCGACCGCTTTCACTTATTAGTGAACCTTTCAGAAACGCTTGAAGCCCTCTTTCTCGGCAAACGAACGACCCTCAAAGCGGTCCACGATCCGGCAGATTTGTCTCCTGCACCAGCAGAACCGCGCCCTGCCCGCCTTTCGCAGAAGGGCACCACCAAAAAGCAAGAGGCGAAGAGCGAGGCCCTGCATCAACAACGCGTCGAACGATACGAGAAAGTCCATGAACTCAAGGCCAAGAAAGCCGATATTGCTGATATGGCGCGTGAACTGGATATGGCGCGTCGCACCGTCTATCACTATCTGAAGATGGATCATCCTCCGGAGCGGATACGGGTCGTGAATCGCAGAGGTCGCTCGAAGAAGGTGGCCCCCTATCAAGAGTACCTCATCCGAAGGTGGAACGAGGGCTGTCGTAACGCGAGTCAGCTTTACCGCGAGCTGACAGAAGAACAGGGGTACACCGCTTCCTACGCCAATGTAGAACGCTTCCTGATGCAATTCCGTACCAAAGAGCACAAGTTCAAGCAGGAGGGGCCCGCACAAGAACCCATCAAGAAACCACCTACCACGAAACGGCCCCCAACCGCCAAGCAAGTCTCCCGCTGGATCACCTTGCCCAAAGAGCGACGCTTGGACTGGCAGAATACTTATCTGGAACGGCTTTTGCAGGCAGATCCCGTCATTGCTCAAGTAGCTGAACTGATGGTGGACTTCGCCACCATGCTGCGGGAACGAGGTGGCGAACGTCTGGATGAGTGGCTGGCGAAGGTGGAGCAACAAGAAGTGGCCGAACTCAAGAGCTTTGCCCAGGGCCTA
>JAFMRP010000421.1 GCA_017354095.1 Ktedonobacteraceae bacterium | reverse complement strand
AGCAACGTATCACAGCAGAGTATACTGACCACCAGAGCGTGCTGTCCTCACCTTTCGGGGTGATTTTACTAAGGAGGGCCAGCGCAACAGGCGGCTGAGTCGGTGTGAAAATTAGAGCAGGTGCAGGTCCCGCGCACGAGCGCTGGCCTGCATCCGGTTGTGCACCCCCAGTTTGCCATACAGGTGCCGCACATGTGTTTTGACCGTATTGCGCGAGATGACCAGGTGGTAGGCGATCTCTTGGGTAGAGCGACCAGCCACCAGCAAGCGCAAGATCCGCTGCTCCTGGGGCGTTAACGGTTCCATAAGCGAGGAGATAGCAGGCGTAGGAAGGGGCGTGAAGGCGGAAGCAGCTGGTGGAGAAGTGCAGGGGAGTTGTCCCGCTGATCGGCTTGTCTCCTGCTCAAATACCTGAAGCAGCATCAGGATGTACGCACGGGATCGGTCTACCGCGTTGCCGGGAGCATCCTGCGGAGTGTGCAGCAGGCGTTGGAGCACCTGTTTCATGGAGGGACCGGCATCCAGATAGACGCGCACAAAGCCCTCAGACTCGGTCAGTGCGAGGAGCCGTGCCGCTACGACGCAGCGTCTCCACCTCTGCCTGCCTGCTGCAACGCCACAACGGAGAGGGCAAGAAACGAGGCGGTGAGAGCGTTTTCTCCTGGTCGATCCAGGTGCGAGCTCCAGCGTTCCAGGGCTTCAAGAGCCTGATCGTCTTGCCGCCTGGCAAGTAAGACACGAATCTCCGTGAGAACCTGCATATAGGAGATATAATCCCATGTATCCTGCGGCAAGCTCACGTGCACTGCCCAGTTGGCCGCTTCAGCCAGATCGCCTCGCGCCAGTCAGAGCCGCGCGCGGGTTGCTGGCAGCCAATCTTTATGAATCTCCCACCCCTGAGGCGGAGCCAGTCGCTCTGCCTCTTGCAAGGCCTCTTCGGCGGCAGTCAGATCACCGGCTGCCAGCTCAACCGTCACCAGGGTGATATATCCCCAGATCAGCATATCGATCTGTTGCCAGGGCTCGGCATCGTGGAGCATCGTGCACAGGATCTGTCGAGCCTCTTCTAGCTGGTTCCACTCATAGCGCACCTCCGCGAGGGCGATCGAAAAGTAGCCTTTCAGCAAGGCATAGCCTTGCATCTGCTCTAGTAGAGCCAGGGCTTGCAGACATTCCTGGTATTCCTGGCGTAAGCGCCCTGCACTGTGCAAGGTCAGTGCCAGCCATTGTCTGACTTTGATCGTCGCAAAGCGATCCCCTGCTTGCTCGACCCGCTGCTTGGCGGCAAGCAGCTCAGGGATGAGTTTTCCTCCCCCTTGCCAGAATGTATACTGCTCAAGAAAGGCGGCCGAAAGCGGGGGCATCTGCCAGAGCACCTCCTCATCCGGCTCGATCTCGCGCATCTGCTGGACCATGAGGCCAAGCTGCTCCCAATTATCGGCTTCCACCGCCTCGATTACAGCGCGCCAGCAATGGAGCAGGCGGATGCGCCTGGAAAGCAGCGCATGCTCCGCTGCTGGTATGCTGTTGGCCCGCTGCTCCTCCCCCTCATCCTGCAACGTGGCAGCCTCAACGCGAGCTATGATCTGCTCCACGCGCGTTCGTGCTGTGACCGATGATGCTCCCACGGTGGCGTAAGCAGAGTTGAGCAGGTACAGGGCCACGGTCAAGGCTACGCGAGCGTGTTCCCGGAGGATCTCATCAGGCAGGGCCATAATCCAGCGAAACAACGTTTGGACCTCACCGGCCAGCCAGACCGCCTCGGCTACCTGCTCCATGAGCACGGCGGCGGCAGGGTAGTCGGCGGCGACCAGCCGGTGCTCAATGGCCTGCCCGATCTCCCCCTGCTCTTCGTACCAGCCCGCCGCCCGCTGGTGCAAGAGAGGAACCAGCGCGGATCGCCTGTGATGCAGGCGCGTCAGCAGCGCCTCACGAAACAGATCATGCAAGCGATACCAGCCACGCTTCTCGTCAAGAGGGATCAGAAAGAGATTGGTGCGCTCGGCACGCTCCAGCAGCTCCTGGCAATCCTGCAGGCTCTCGCTCGCGGTGATCGCCTGGCACAGCGGGGCCGAGAGCTGATTCAGGATCGCGCTCTGCAGCAAAAAGTCCTGCAGAGGAGCCGGCAGGTGGACCAGCACCTCTTCTTGCAGATAATCCAGCACATAGCGATGGCTACCCGTGAATCCCTGGATCACCACCGTGTGATCCGGCTGACGCTGGAGAGCGAGTGCAGCCAGTTACAATCCCGCGATCCAGCCCCCGGTGCGCTCGACCAGCGTCGTCACCTCCTCACTCGCCAGGGAAAGGTCCATCGTCTGGCACAAAAAACGGATCGCTTCTTCTGGCTGAAAAGACAGGTCGGGATGACGTATCTCCAGGAGTTGGCCAGCAACCCGCAGCCGAGAGAGGGGGAAGGGAGGATCCACCCGGCTGGAGAGGACCAAGTGCAGGTGGGCTGGCAGATGCTCCAGGGCGAAGCACAGGGAGTCGTGAATGGCCGGATCACTGATGCGATGATAGTCATCCAGCAGCAGGAAGAGTGGTCTCCTGTAATCACTCAAGTCATGCAACAGGCTGGTCAGGATGGTGGAAAGGCCAGGGAAATGGGGCGAACGCAGCATGGAGAGCGCTCGCTCACCCACCTGAGAGAGTTCGGAGACTCCGTGTCGCAAGGCGGCAATCACCGAGACCCAGAAGCGCACCAAGTCATTGTCGCGCTGGTCGAGCGCCAGCCAGGCGACAGGATGGCTGGTATGTGAGGCCCAGGCAGAAAGCAGAGTAGACTTGCCCCAGCCAGCGGCGGCGGAAAGCAGCGTCAGCTGATAGGTCTGTGCCTCATCGAGTTGCGTCAGCAAACGATCTCGCACCAGCAACCGGGAAGGAAGTGGTGGGGGAGAGAGTACGGTCCCGAGCAGGGTCATCTTTGGGACGGTCTCAGGAGGCGCAGCGGGTACCATGGCTTGCTGCCGGGGAAAGCAAAGGAGACAGCGGTCTCCAACCAGTGGAACCAGGCAGGCTCCTCGCTTGTGGGAAAGGACTGCCTCCGTTGCCCACAAAGGGCTAGTTCATAGCAGCTGTGTTCGCTGGACCAGGCGAGCGTGTGCAGCGCGGCTCTAGGCACGGGCTTGTTCTCCTTGCTCACATGAGATACTCGCCCCTCGTTCCTCCCAACATTTGGGAGTATAGCAGAGTGAGCGATCATAAGCAAGCCGACACCATGATAATGATGATGTTATGCCGCCCTGTCTCTTGCTTCAGCTTCTCGACACCCTCTCAATCACTATTCACGCTGTTTGAAGTGCGTCTCAAACCAATCCAGGGTCAGCTTCCACTGGAAATAGCGGTGGTGCGGGCTGGCTGTGCTGGCAATCGCATGACTGGCGTTGGGAAAACGAATCAGCTCCACCGTCTGCTGGCGAGCACACAGCGCGGTGAAAAGTTGTTCCCCCTGCTCAATGGGACAACGATAATCGTTCTCGGACTGCAGCAGGAGCAGAGGCGTTGTGATGTTCCCCACGTAGGTTATAGGCGAGCGAGCGCGATACCATTGCCAGGTTTCCTCGCTTTCCCAGAAACGTCCGTATTGTGCACCAAACCAGAGCGCCCCGACGTCGCTTGTCCCAAACATGCTGATCAGGTTGGAGACGCCATTCACGGAAACGCCAGCGGCAAATCGGTCGGTATGCCCAAGCGCCCAGTTGGTCATAAAGCCGCCGTAGGAGATGCCCGTGATGCCAAGCCTCCGCGGATCAGCTTTGCCCATGGCCAGCACAGCATCAACACCCGCCATCAAATCAAGGAAATCGTTCTCGCCCCAGTCCGCCGCTTGCGTAAAGGCGAAATGATAGCCCTTGCTCCCACGTGGATTGACGTAGAGCGAGGCATAGCCCGCTCCTGCCAGCGCTTGAGCCTGGAAGTAGAAGCTGTTCCCCCACGCGCTGTATGGTCCTCCGTGAACATGGAGAATCAGCGGATAAGACCCTTCGGTGTGGAGCGGCTCGACAAGCCAGCCCTCAATCTCCCAGCCATCGGGTCCGGTGAAACTGATGTGCTCCGTTGGCGCAATGCATACTTCTGCGAGTAACGCCTGATTGGTGGAGACGAGCGGCTGAAGCTCACCGCCACTCCAGGGAAGCGTGAAAAGGTCGTAGGGGCGTTCTGACGTTGCCGCCACACCCACGAACAGTTGCTTCGCCTCCACGCTCTCCAGAGCAACGATATCTGCGGCAGTGGATGAAACACGCCAGCAGGTACCAGTCTCGATTGCGAGCGCGAAGAGCGCATTGGCTCCATGCTCAGCGCTCACAAAGGAGAGCGTTTGCCCATCCACGCTCCAGATAGGCGCAGCGCCCCCACTGAAGTGATAGTCAGGCTGTACGGCAGCCAGCGAACGATCAAGATGGCTCATGAGGTCGCGCTGATCGCCCCCGGCACGCGAAACCAGCCAGACGTGCGGGTCTTCGTAACCACTGCGGGCATTCAAGGGATGTTCCGCGAAAAACGCGATGCTCTCCCCGTCGGGCGACCAGACTGGAGACATGGCGCTGAGGTCACCATCAGTGAGGCAGTGCAGCTCACCGCCCTCGACTGCGACTGTCCAGATATCGCTGGCCAGGCTCGCGTTGGCATTGACCGAGCGGTTCGCCACAAATGCGATCAGCACGCCATCGGGCGACCAGGCTGCCTGAGCCGCGTCAAAATCGCCATCGGTGAGCTGGCGCGGCGCGGCTTGCACATCGTCCAGACTGAGCACAAAGAGCTGAGCGCGGCGCTCGATATAGCCACGCGCGTCAAAACGCGTGAGGAGCTGGCTCTGGCGACGAAGACGCGGCGTGGCTTTCTCTACCTCGCTGTGCGCCTCGAACCAGGCTGTCTCCTGTGGAACCTTCTGCCGATCCGTTTCAGGCGTTGAGGCGTAGCAGATCTGCTTGCCATCGGGCGACCAGAGCGGCGAATTTGCCCCATCGGCCACACTGGTGAGGCGCCGCGCTTCTCCTCCAGCGACCTCAATGAGGAACAGTTGTGGCTTTCCCTCGTGGCGCGTCGAGACAAAGGCCAGTTGCGTGCCATCGGGCGACCAGCGTGGCTGCATATCCTGGCTCTCGCCGCTGGTCAACTGGTGGCACCGACCATTCTCCAACGAGGCCAGCCAGATCGCCGAGCACAACTGATTCTTCGCCTCGTCAAAGCTGCCCACCACATAGGCAACCTGCGTACCATCGGGTGAGGGCCGAGGATCAGCGACCGTCTTGAGCCGCCAGAAGTCCTCCAGGGTCAGTGCGCGTTTTTCTTCAGACATGGTATGCTCCTGTTTTTTTATCACAGTGTTGGCAGATGGTTCTCCATCTGCC
>JAFMRP010001582.1 GCA_017354095.1 Ktedonobacteraceae bacterium | reverse complement strand
GGATGCGCCTGTGCGCAACATCTCAGGCACCAGCGGTGGTGGGCATCTTTTCCCACTCTACGACGCGTGCCTTTGGGCGGGAATGGGTTCCTGCGGTGCGGGAGAAAGTTCACAGCGAACGCGAACTGCAGCCAGAGGAAGCGCTCCTGGAAGAAGTAAAGGCCGTGCATGCCTCAGATGGACTGCTGTTGGGATATTGTTGGCGCTCCTCGGGGCACTGGCTCATGCGACCGTCGAACCATTCGCGTTTTTTTTGCCCCGACTGTGGCGGCTGCATCAAAGCCATACCGGGTCGGGAGGAGAAAAAAGCCTCGCCGACGGTCGCGCCAGATGAGGATGATGGGACACTCCAGGCCGAGCAGGAACGCAAGCAGGAACGTGAGAAACGGCCTGTTACCAGTCGGACCTGGTTCGAGCGCAAGCAGCGCTGGTGTACCTGCCAGGATGATCGGCGCAATAGCGAACGCCGACGGCACGGTAAAAAGCCGCAGCGCGCGGCGCTCTGGACGGATACGCGGCTGGCATCAACCCGGCGCAAGTATCCCTCCCTCTCCTTTGCCGACTGGTCCGCGGCGATGGAGCGGCTGGGGGAAATGGCACGGTTGGCCTATCGTGGCGCCTCTCAGGAGCAACTGGCGCAGATGCTCCTGCGCTCTCCCGACGCACTTGCGCAACTGGTGAGCGCGGCAGCCCAGGACACAGAGGAAGCTTGGCCACGCCTGTTGCCATACATCAAGCGCTATAGTACGCCGATGCAGCGGCAGAGCAGTACGCCCCAAGAACTGCTCCTGACGTTGGCACAGCGGCATCTGCTGATCCGTGAGCGCCTGGTGGCTGAAGCACGTCACCTGTGCCACTGGGAGGCGCTGTTCTTCAAGGAGGTCGTGGAACGCGTCCATGGACAAACGGGCACGATCGCGATCTCCTCGAAAGGGAAAACACGACCGAGTGCGCGAGGGATACGCCTGATGGAAGCGCCAGGGGGAGCGATCGAGGTCCGATATGGGGAGCAGATCCGCGCCTACGAGTTTGGTCGCCCTCCAGCGGATAGCTTTTGCCCGTATGACTATCTCTATGAACAGTATCCAGGTTGTGTAGCAGTGGCTCTTGTGGATGAAAGCCACAATGGTCGCGGCAAAGATTCCGATATTGGCCATGCGCATCATATGGCGATGCTCGCCAGCCAGACCCGCGAACTGACGAGTGGCACCCATTATGGGGGCGATATCATCAGTTTCTACCACTATTGGTTCCGTTTCAACCCATCTCTGTGGCGGAGGCTGGGGCTACGCTGGAAGGATGCAACCAAAGCGCTCCGTCTCTTTGGCGTGATCCAGGAGTGGACGAAAGAGATGGAATCGGAAGCACGACGTGGGAATCGAGGCCAGACGACCACACACGTCTCGACCATTCCTGGTCCCGGCCTTTCGGCCAGGCTGATCCCCTATCTATTAGAGGATCTGAGTTACCTGACAGTCCTGGATGTGGGAGCCTTTATGCCGCCTCGCGTCGAGATCCCAGTGCTGGTGGACATGGCCGACCCCGAGGTCGAAGCGGCGCAAGAAGAGGCACGCCATCTCAAGCAAGCCGTGCACGCGGCTCGTGTTGACCTGGAACAAGAGAAACAACGTCTGTTCCAACGGCTGCAAGCTGGTCAGGCAGAACTGGAGGAGTTGCAAACGTTGACAGCACGCGAACAACGGCTCCAGGTCCAATGGGAGGAGGAGG
>JAFMRP010001581.1 GCA_017354095.1 Ktedonobacteraceae bacterium | reverse complement strand
GGCCCGTCGGCACGATCAACGGATGGTAGAACGGTTGCTGGATGATCTGGAGTCGGGTGAGGTGGGAAGCCTGCTGATAGAAGCGGCGGCGGAAATGGCTGATCCTTACCTGTATCCGGCCCTGCTCCGGTTGCGAGAGGCATGGAAGGGCGACAAGGAGAACTGGCGCTATCAGGAATTGGAAAAGGCCATTGCCCAATGCCAACCTCCATAAAGAGCCAAATCTCTTGCCACTTGCTCTGGGCCTGGCGGGACCCACGGGATGCACCACGAGATAACCTCAAGTAAAGTGCCAGGGCTACCATTGATCCAGCATCAGCCCGAAGGTCGAGGAAGGTACGGGTCATTGAATTGCATCAGTTCAAGAAAAGCGGTCGGGTCAGATGGCATCACGGCCAGAAACATCATCTGTAGCGACCGTTGAGGCTGTGGCAAGCAAATCAAAGCCAAAGGAGGAAGCAAAGATGGCTGGTAGCCCGTGAAGCATGACGACCAGTTGGGGGGGCCGCTGGACGGGCATTGCGCGCCAGGCGTTGCTGCCAGGAGAGACGCCAATGCGCACGCTCCGCACGGGTCAAGATCTTCTCAGCAGGCATTGTTGCGAGTGATGGCAAGAACTGAGAGGAGCTTTCCAGGCAGATGGTTTGGCTGCGGACCACTTTCAGCCAGGTTCGCAGGATGCCGCAATGTGGCCAGTTGCGCCAGAGCACTGGCGCAGAAGCAAGCGATGCTCTGGTTGTCTCAGGAGATGGTAAGGAATCCGAGCGAGGAGACGAGAGCGGTCACAATACTGCACTCACCCGTCGTGCTTGAGCATGGTGAGGAATGGAGCATCCTGCCGTCATTCCTTGCCTGGTCTCCCACGCGTCTCTGTCATCAAGGTTCTCACTATCTCTTCTCGGTAATTGACGATCAAGGAAATGTGACCCTCACCTGGATAATAGGTTGCTTTGCATTGTGCAAGCTGATCCGCCACAGCTCGTCCCATGGCAATGGGCGTATCTTTATCGAGTTCGCCATGCCAGAGGTAAAGGGTGGGAAAGGCAATCTCTTCGAGCTGAAATCCCCAGGGGCGTCCTTCGGTTAACAGGACATCGTAGGTCAGGCCTCTGGTTCCCTGGCGAAAGGCTTCCGCTTGTGAAGCTGCGATGATGGCACGAATTTCGGGGAGCGCGAGACTGCGCCTATCCGGCTCCGGCCAGCTGCGTGTGAACCAGGTCAGTGCCTTGCCAGCCTGAGCTTCATTGCGAAAGAAGTGTCCCATGACCCCCATCAGAGGTGTCAGCAGCCAGGGCCAGCGTTGGAAGAGGAACACGTGAACCGGACCCACTCCAGAGACCACCCCGCAAGCAGTCAAGCGATCGGGAATGCGGTGCGCGCACGCCAACGCATAGGGACCTCCGCCAGAAACGCCTACCATGGCAAAGCGGTCGATTTGCAAGCGGTCGGCCAACTCGACAACATCAGCGGGCCAGTCCAACAACTGGCGACCCGCTTGAAAACCAGAGCGTCCCATGCCAGGTCGGTCCGTGCCGATCAGACGAATCCCCGCTTGTGTTGCCTGTTCGGCCAAGAATCGCGCTTCCAGACGGGACGCCCCAAAGTAGAAGAGAGCCTTCCCTTCGGGAACGCCATATTCAGCATAGCCCAGCGTCCTGCCGTCATGGAGGTGGATCGTTTGATCGAGGATCTCAACGGAATCAGTTCTCACTGTCGCACCCCCGAAGG
>JAFMRP010001580.1 GCA_017354095.1 Ktedonobacteraceae bacterium | reverse complement strand
TGCTTCATCCAGATTCACTCGTGCCGCGCTCAAACCAAAGGGGACCGAGTTGGTATCAAAGAGAACAAAATCAGCCGTGTCGAAGCGCTCATCGATAGACAGGCCCAACATCTCTGTGTAAAACGTGCGTGAGGCTGAGAGGTCGCGCACCTGCAAACTGAGAAAATCAGGCCCGAGCAGTTTAGTCATCCGTGTTCCTTCCTTTCCATTCCATGCTGAGGATCTGCTCCATCAGCGGCCCTTGATTTCTTTTCTATCAACAGTTTACCCGATGCGCGTGACAACAGTATGTCAGCAGCGCGCCAACTTTGTGAACCCTGATAAATTATCGTGGTCCACCTGGCCCTTACTCCACCCAACATGTAGGGCCACCCCTCGCGGGTGCCCGGCCCGTCATATGTCGTTCTGAAATGCCCATGCCAGCGCGATCACCACAGTAGACATCGCTGCCAGCGCAGTAAGCGCAATACTGATCGCGAGAAATGGAACGTCGCCAAAAATCAGCACGCTCGCGAAGCCGATCCAGATCAGCGCGAATACCGGAACGAGATAGTGCCAGACCTGTCGTTTGGCCATAAGATCACCTCGCTGTATACATCCTACGCCGATAAAACCTACCCGTTCACTATATCACACCTGCATGATGCCCGTGTGGATGTGGTATCATGGTCTCCTGTGAGGTTATAAGATGTCTTTAACATACATTGATCGCTTTCACCCGCGCCAGCGCAGGGAGCGCCAGGCCGCGTTAGAGCATGGCCGGTTGCGCAAATACGACGAACTGGAACTGTTGAACCAGGAACAACTGCGCCCGCTGGCACTGCTCTCTTTATTGCTGCTGGTGCTTGGCGTCATACTGTTCGGCGGATTGAATCTCTTTGCCTATTTCTGGCAGACTCACGCGCTACCCCAGGTGACGCTCTGGGGCGCGCTGTTGTGGTTCCTCGTGAATATGCTGGGCTACATCATCATTCTGCCTGTCCACGAGCTGATTCACGGCCTGGTATTTCTTCTCTGGGGTGGCCGGCCCTATTTCGGAGCGAAACTTCCTCTGGCCCTCTATTGTGGCGCGAGAAACCAGCTGTTTCGCCGCAACTATTATCTGACGGTGGGACTGGCTCCCCTGCTCGTTCTGACCCTCGCGAGCATCATCTTTACCGTCCTGGTTCCCTCACTGGCCTTTTATACCCTCTTCGCCTCGATTGGCAACTTCGCGGGAGCCGCCGGCGATATCTGGGTGGCGGTCAGGCTGCAGCGTCTGCCCGGCGACGTACTGGTAGAAGATACCAATTCCGGCTACCGTGCCTGGCGCATCGAAGACTCAACGCAAGCATAATCCTATCTGGTAAAGATGTGATATTATCTAGAGGAAGAAACGAACGGCCAGAAATGTAGGGCCCTCCCTTGCGGGGGCCGGTTCGCCTTCGGCCTTATGGAGCCACCATGCCAGAGTTACCAGAAGTAGAATATACCGCGCGCCAGTTGCGGGCGACCATCGTCGGAGCCACCATTTGCGACGTCTCCATTTTCTGGGAGGGCATCATTGGCCATCCCGATGCGAACACCTTTCGCGCCGAAATTGCCGGGCAACGCATCGAAAGCATCCGTCGACGAGGCAAGTATCTACTCATCGACATTACCGGTAATCAACTGCTTACCATCCATCGCCGCATGACGGGTAACTTTTTACTGCTCGCTCCTGGCTGGCAGATCGATTGCAGCCTGCGCG
>JAFMRP010001579.1 GCA_017354095.1 Ktedonobacteraceae bacterium | reverse complement strand
TTACTCTCCCGGCTTGAGTATCTTGACCATAGTGAAGAGCGGTGTCCCAAACAACTCATCGGCACCTTCATCGCTGCGGTGAAACCCACAGCGCTCATACAAGCGAATGGCTTGCGCGAGAAAAGGGGCTGTGCTCAAAAACACACACTCATAGCCGTGTCGGAGGGCGAACTCCTCTACCTGTTTGAGCAGCAGTCTTCCGATCCCTTGTCCTCGTGCAGAGGGAAGGATCGCCAGGCTGCGCAAGTAGACTCCCTCGCTCTTGGGAACAGCGGAGACAGTGCCGACGATGATCTTCCCCTGAAAGGCAACCCATATCGGCCCTTCGCTCAACCGGATTATCAGATGTTCACGTGTGGGAGTGGTCGCGGTAAATGCTTTGGTAGTGAAGGCCGCCTTATACTCAGCAAATGATGCTTGCAACACGGCTGTAATCAACTCGGCATCCTCTGCTGTCGCTTCCCGTATGCTGATCTGTGGCTCATTGCCACCCATGCTTGTTTCTCCTTTCGTTGTGATACCCTCTCTGCCCAGTGGCTCTCTCAAGGCTCTGTTGCTCTTCCTTTTGCTCTCTGCTATCATACCTGCAGAGAGGATCTCTGTCATTGACTCCGAAGTCGAATTTGGTGAAGAAGGAACCAGCTATGCAGCAGGATGTGTCTCAGAGAGGGCAACGACTGCGTGAATTGCGTCAGCGCCGTGGCAAAACGCAGCTTGCTATTGAGCTAGAAGCCGGGCTGGGCAGCGGCTATTTGCAACGTGTGGAGTCTGGGAGAGTGAAGCAGCCACTGCGCACCACGCTTGAGCGTATCCTTCAGGCCCTGGAAGTTGAGAGCCGTGAAACTGATGAAGTGCTTACGCTCTTTGGCTATACCTTCGCCCAGAGGTTGCCCACCAGGCAAGAAGTGGATTGGGCGCGGGACTGTTGCCATGATGTGTTGCAGGCAGTACGGCTTCCTACTTATCTGCTGGATTGTGCCCATCGGCTTCTTGGGTGGAGCGCTCTCATTCCGTCATTGCTCGGTGTTCCCCCTGATGACCCGAACTTGCTCCAATTAAAGGACCATTCCATCATTGAAGCCTGGTTTGATGCTCAGTCGTGTCTGGGCTCTCTGGTCCATGCTGCGGAACAGTTCTATCCCCAATTGGTCCAGGCGCTCTACCATGAAATGCTGCCTTTTCGTCATGAGGCCTGGCATACCGCGCTCACGACTCGCTGGATGCAGCATATTCCTGACTTTAGAACGTATTGGGAACAAGCGCAGCAGGGAACGCCATCTGCCGTTGCAGCCCGTCTGCTCCATCCAGTGGCTCTAAAGGGCCCACAGGGACAACTCCTGCACTTTTGCCTCGCCGCGGAACATTTTACGCAGGATAGACGTTTCCGCTTATTGTACTACATTCCCTTTGACAAGCAAACGATGAGCCTTTGTGAGGTATGGTCACGGCAAATAGCTCAGGATCCCGGAGTGTTTCATCATTCCCACGTACCAACTTCTTTGAGGAGTGAACGCCTCAAACGGTGATAGTACGTGGCTATCAATCGAGGAGAGTAGGGGCTTTCCTGCTCCAACCACCACGTCAGAATATCGACAAGTTGTGCAGCAAGGAGAGCTGGGACAAATCCATCGGTAAAGACATCACTCTCGGCAAGAGACTCCTTCTGAAGAGAGCGTGCCATCTCTTGAAGGTAGGTGCCCATTCTTTCGGCGAGATAGATGCGCAGTTT
>JAFMRP010000420.1 GCA_017354095.1 Ktedonobacteraceae bacterium | reverse complement strand
CATACGATGTTTCGGGCGTTCATCCAACGTCGCTCCACACTCCTGGTGCTTGCCTTCCTGGGCGTCCTGTTCGCCCAGTTTTCTATCTCTGGCACACCGGCTACTGCTGCTACCAATCAGGCCGATATTGACCAGGTCGTCCGCCAGGTTCTTATAGACCAGGGTACCAACGGGTGGGATGCCAAGTACAAAGGCATGCTTATCAACTGGCGGCGCGATGATCTCTCTAAAGTCAACTGTAGTTCAAGTTCCTGTGATCGGCGTGGCCATTCTACCCGTCACGATGGCCAGAATGATCTGCGCTATCTGGAGAATCTCTACTGGTATAAGTCACGTCATCCGAACGACCAGTCTACCGACCAGCACATTGCAGCTATCTTACCCACTGTGAAAAAGGGTTGGGGTAACACGAACCTGCCCAAAGGCTGGGTCTACTATATCCTCCTGCGCCTGGCTCGCTATAGCCCTGAATCGGCCTACTGGAATCAGGCCGCTCAGCACTGGGCCGCGGCACAGTATCAAAGCCTGGACCAGAATCTGGGCGTCCACCACGGCCGTATCGTGACTTCTACGGGCCCCGATGCCATTACCCTCAAAGATGCCTACCGCGTTGACCATGCTCTGGAAACTGGCCTTGCCCTGGTCGATGCCGGCACCCGTTACCACCAGTCCGCCTGGGTCAAGGCCGGACAGCGCGAAGTGGATATTGTCGTACGTCAGAGCTTCAGCAATACCTATCATCTATTCAACCGTATCTATCTGCTCTCAGATTCTAAATACGGTTCGAACAAAGTGATTGACCACCAGGCCAGGCTGGGTGAGCAGGGACAGGAGTTGGAGGCACTGGTGAGAACCGGTATCGCGACCAACAACCAGCAGTACCTGAACCTGGCGGCTCAGATGCTCGACGCTTTGCAGTCGCAGCCCATCCACGATCGTCAATCAGGCGGCTTCTACTTCAAGATGTACCTGGGAACGGACCAGAGCAATCCTGCCGGCAGTGTTTCCAAAGGCAGCAAAGAGACACGCCAGCTGCATGTCCTGGCGTCGGTCCACCTGGCTAACGGTGCGTTGGGCAATCGCTGGCCCGCGTTGGAGCAAGAACTGACGGCTCTGGCGAATACACCCAATAAGCTTCTTGCCCCTGCACCGGTTCCTGGCTACCATTACCAGCAGCGCGCCGATTTTTCTCTGACACCCTGTAAGAAATGTTCTCCCAATCAGACCGAAAATTGGGTCAGTGCCGAAGCCGATGGCATTGCCCTGGAGGCCCTCCAGACCCTGCTAAGCTAGCGTCACTCTGGGGCATACAGTCCTCACTAGTCTAGTGTACTGGTGAGGACTGTCGCCAGACCAGCCGTCAAAGGCGAGATATATCAATCACCCAAGCGCAGCGAGATGCGTTAGCATCTCGCTGCGCTCAATATTCCCTCCCGCTAGCCGATTAACAAATGATCATGGTAGACGGACAGCAGTTGAGCCCCGTAGGTTGATCCCGCTTCCAGCTGATCCAACCGAATCCTGGTGCAGCGACTCGCTTCAGCGAGAGCCCGTAGGCCACCCACCCAACCCTGCACGCCTTTCCTCCCCTCGTGCCATCTACCACCCTTGTATCATGCCAATTTGTTAATAACCATCAGGCTGTGAGAAGACGCGTGGACAAAGAGGAGACATGCAAGGTATAATCACGGGGATATTATGTTTACACATTATTGAGGTGCCGCATCATGGAAGCAGAAGAAATACTTGCACAAGCCCGCTCAGATGAAGCACTACCCGAAGGGTGGTCCGTCTTTCCACTATTGCGCCAGAAAGTGCTGCTTGGTCTGCTCGGGTGGCTTTTTGGAATCATCGTGGGACTGGGGCTGTTCGCGCTAATCGCGCCGGTCGTTATCCCCACCAACTACGAGCATGGTGTGCTTTCCGCTATTGTTACTACGCTCTTTCTCGGGGTTTTTCTCTTCGTTGGCCTGGGGAGTCTGTACCTCTTCGTGTTTGACATAATGCGACTGCGCGATGTGGAGCGCCATGTAATCGTGGTGACTCCAGAATACTTTGTACAGCAGCAGGGCAATAAAACGAAGATCGTGCCCTTGCAGCATGTACACCAGATGACCGCGCGCGGCGTGCCACCACCCGACCGCGAACTTTCCTCTGAAGAGAATCGAACAGATGTGCGCACTATCCCCTCCATCGGCGAAAGCGTCATGAGCTTTTTCGTGGGACGACAGGCTACCACTAGCGGCCAGCGCCAGCGCCGCAAACGAGCACGCACCCCTACAACGCTGACGTTTGTCGACGGGCGCACCGAGAAGCGTGTCGTCGTCGCCAACGATAATTCATATGGCGATCCTTTCGCTATCGCGGCTGTCATTGAAGAATATACCTCTGCTTTGCAGCAGAAACAAGCATCCCAGTAAGAAAAGAAAACATATGCTGCTGGCTATAGATATCAGTAACACAAATATCAAGCTGGGCCTCTATAACGGCGCAGCTATGGAGCACCATTGGGTCATTTCAACGGCACGCCAGCGCACAACCGATGAGTATGCAATGGTACTCAACGATTTGCTGCGTCACGCTGACTACCAGCTTACCGGCATTAGCGATATTATTATGTCAAGTGTTGTTCCGCCGCTGACACCGGTCTTTCAAGATCTGGCGCTCCGCTATTGTGGCAAGGAAGCGCTTGTGATTACCCACCAACTGGATCTGGGTCTCAAACTGCTGGTCGATAATCCCTGGGAGGTCGGATCTGATCGCCTGGTGACCGCGCTGGCAGCTTATCATGTGTATGGTGGTCCGGCAATTGTGATCGCCTTTAGCACCGCAACGACCTTCGATGTCATCTCAGCCGACGGCGATTTCCTGGGTGGCGCCATTGCCCCCGGATTGATGATATCGGCGGAGGCGCTTTCCAGTGCCGCCTCACAACTCTATCGCGTCAACCTCACGCCTCCGCCGTCTGCGCTGGGCAAAAATACGATTCAGAACATGCAATCTGGCATCATTTTTGGACATGTCGGGCTGGTGCAGGGGCTGGTACAGCGCCTGTGCCAGGAAATCCCGGGAGTCTCCAACCCTGCTGATGTGCGTATCATCGCGCATGGCGGCCTGGCCCAGTTGATGGCTCCCATCATTCCCGAGGTTCAGTTCGTCAACCAGTTTTTACCTATTGAGGGCCTCCGGCTGGCCTATCATCGATTGAAGGCACAAACCTGAAGCCCTACGTCTTTGCTTCTTTCGCCGGGCGATAATGAGCGAGCAGCCAGAGTCCACTGGTGGCCAGTATTCCCACGAGAAAAAAGACCAGCCAGGGCAGCGCTGTAAAATGGATCTGCTTGCCCACGTCGTGGAGCAATCCGCCGCTATAGTTGCCCAGCGCTCCTCCAACTCCCTGCGCTATTGCGTTCAGACCAAGGTATGACCCCAGCCATTCCGGGTGCGCCAGCTGCGCCGCCACAGTTCGCTGGCTGGGCATGGCCAGCAAAACACCAATCGTAACGATGACAACACAGACGCCCAGAAGCGCAACATTATGGAACAGCGCGATAGCGCCAAACCCGATGGCCATTAATGCCATACCACCGATGAGCAGCGTAAATGAGCTACATCGGCGCGAGAACAGGTGTAGCAGAGGGTAGCCCAGGCAGATGCTGATCCCCGAACTGATCCCGTATAGCAGCCCCAACGTTTCGTTGCTGGCACCAATCTCCGTAACCGCCAGGGGTAGTGAGATGGTCAACTGCACCCACATAAACCAGAAGCCGATCAACAGCAGCGTGTAGAGCACAAAGCGCAAATCACGCAGCGCCAGGCCCAGCCCTTCAGTGACGCGGTCCCTCTGACCGGTGATACGGATGGACGGCATGAAGATAAGCGTGAGCAGGGAAGCAGCGCCGAAGCAAGCCGCCGCGCCCAGTGTGGTGAATTCAAAATTGAAGCTGAGCAGAATAACGCCGAGTTGTATACCGATAACCCCACCAAGCTCGGTGCTCACGCCGCAGAGCGAGTAGAAGCGGCTGCGCTGCTTGGCATCGGTCAACGTCGTAATCGTGGCGGCCAGCGGCGCGTCGAAGAGACTTCCAGCCAGCCCGGTGAGAATCGCGGAAAAGAGCAGAAGCGGAAAGTTATCAGCCAGGGCCATACAGGCAAAGCTGAAAACTCGCAGCAACAGCCCGAGGCAGATCAGCCTTTTGGGTCCGATATGGTCAGCAATGACACCACTGATAGGCGTTGACCCCTGTTGAAGCAGCTGGCGTATCGCGAGGATAAATCCGATAGAGGCGGCAGTCCATCCAAGACCTTCAACATAGTGAATAGAAATAAGACGGATGACCATAAAGAAGCCGCAAGTCATCAGAAAATTATCTACGAGAACAATAATCAGGCCGCGTTTCCTGGTAGACTGGTCATAAGCGTAAACATTGGCAACAGTAGAAATGAGAGAAAACCTTTCTAGCAAATCACTGCAAAGAAGCTGATGGACAGAAATGTAGGACCCTCCCTTGTGGGGATTCCTCTCCGACCACCTGACGAACGCCGTTCGTAGACGCGCAGACTTCCTTGCAGACGGCCTGGGCGCGCAGCGCCAGACGCGCTAGATTCCTTACAGGCCCCCTGACGAACGTCGTTCGTAGCTGCGCAAGCAGCGTTGGGGGTCTGGACAAGAGACTCGTCGTTGGCCGTCTGGACAAGAGGACCGTCGTTGGTGCTCGGAATACAGAGGCCAGCCGGTTCGCCACCTTTCGACTGTCGTGCCATTCACTGCTAGTGTACCAGCCAAAAACATCATGCAGAGGGACCAACCTGCCCATTACCTTCTGAGCAATAGTGAAAACATATAGGAATACGTTTACATAAAAATAATTATATGACATATGAGCCTGGAGGGGTAGGGGAGGAGACAAAAAAAAGCCTGTACAGGCAGGTGGAGTGGCAACGTCTTATTTTCCCATGCAGTTGCCCGCAAAGTATCGTCAGGGCTGGAGGGCTTAACTTCCGTGTTCGGGATGGGAACGGGTGTTTCCCCTCCGCTATTGTCACCACCCCACCTGCATGTGCAGGCGAGATTTCCGGGTGGAGATGAGGGGATTCGAACCCCTGACCTCTGCCGTGCAAAGGCAGCGCTCTTCCAACTAAGCTACATCCCCATGGAAATTGGTGGGCCTTCCTGGACTCGAACCAGGGACCTCAGTCTTATCAGGACTGCGCTCTAACCACCTGAGCTAAAAGCCCGCAAACGATGCGAGTGCCGTCGAAGCTGGACAACTAAAGAGTGGTAAGCCACAGGCAGCATAGCACCTGCATGGATCAGCTGTCCAGGGAGCTCATCCTGGTGGATGAGCATCGACCTGGGAGT
>JAFMRP010000419.1 GCA_017354095.1 Ktedonobacteraceae bacterium | reverse complement strand
ATAGCTCGTAATGCCCTTCAGCTCTCTTCTCTTCGTTGAGGAAGCAGACCGCGTTCGATAGCCACAGCCACAGCTGCTGCCCTCGAATCAACATTCAGCTTGATGTAGATACTGTTGAGATAGGACTCGACTGTGCGCCGTGTAATGCCCAGACGAGCGCCAACTTCTTTACTGCGTTCTCCAGATGCGATTCCAGCTAACACTTCCCGCTCTCGTGCCGTCAGCTGGAAGTCATTGTTCTCTTGTCGCGGTGATGGGGAACTACCACCACGCGCTGCGTGATGCAGAATGCGTTTCATCACGTCTGGTTGGAGCAACATATCGCCACGGGCAGCGCTCTCTATCGCTTGCAATACGGTGTCAAGACTGCTCTCTTTCAACAAATAGCCACGTACACCAGCTTGAAGGCTACGCAGCATCAGATCGTCCTCGTCGTAGGTAGTCAAAACGATAATGGCGACTTGCGGCCACTGGGTACGTATGCGTTCAATAGCCTCCAACCCATCCATAACAGGCATACGCAAATCCATCAAAACCACATCGGGTTGAAGCGAACCAATCAGCTCAAGCGCAGCACTTCCATCAGCGGCTTCACCTACCAGCTCAATCCTTTCTTCCATGCCAAGCATCAAGCGCAGGCCAGAACGGACTATTGGATGATCGTCGGCGATGATCACGCGAATCTTCTCAGACATAGGTGTGATCCTCGATGCTCGAAGTGGAAGAGGAATGAGTGACCCCCGTGCGAGATGACTCAAGGCTGTCTGCTGCAGCAAGAGGGACACGGAACTCAAGTGTCGTACCCTTTCCATCTGAACTGTTCACAGACAATGTTCCCTCTACCAGGTGAGCTCGCTCTCGTAGCCCCAGCAATCCATAATGACCAGTATAGAGAGCCCGGTTGGTAGGATCAAAACCCTGACCATCATCCTGCACAGTGACCACGAGCCACTTTTCCACTCTCTTTGCTTCTACACGCACCTGGTGAGCATGAGCATGGCGTGCCACATTGTTTAACCCTTCGCCGATGAAGCGCAGGACATGTTCACAAGCGTGAGCAGGAGTGTGAATCAGGTCGTTCAGGTTGGTGTGATACACTATGCCCGTCTTCTGGAAAAAATGCGTGATCTCTTGCTGAACTGAGGAGATGAGTTGATCAACGCGAGGTGTTCTGGAACGCAGATCGGTAATGGCATGTCGCGCATCTTGCAACGTCTTGCGTGCGTAAGCGAGTGCCTGGCTGAGTATCTGTTGTGCCTGCTGATAGTTCTTGCGATGCACCTGAGCAGAAGTGACCTCCAATTGCATGATCATCCCGGCTATTCCCTGTGCCAGGGTATCATGCAGTTCGCGTGCGATGCGCTGGCGCTCGGTCAGAAGGGTCAGCGTTTCAATTTGCCTGGATGATGCTGCTAACCTGCTATGCGCTCCCTGAAGCTCTCGGTGCGCCTCTTCGAGCTGTATTTGAGACCGGGATTGCTGCGTGTACACAATCAGGTATCCCAGCACAAACAAGACAATCGTCGTCAGATCGGAGAAGTTCCAGATGTTAAGCCAGGTCGCCAAAAGCCTTTCAGGAGGCATATCTCGGGGGAGGTGGATGCCAAGCAAGACAAAATACAGCAACAGGCAGCTCATGCCAACCAGCAGCACCGGAGTTGCACGTTTGAACATGGCTACCGCGCACAGTGTCAGCACCAGATAGAAATTCAATGTGTAGAAATTCAAATTGATGTCATGCTTCCCCAGCATCCACTGCATGACTGCAACGAGCAGACCCTGAAGCAAAAAATAGAGCCAGAAGAACCGGGGCCGCACACGCTCAGAAAGCCCACTCCAGAGCAAAAAGCTATAGAGTGCAGCGAGCAGGAGAAAGATGAGGATCGATGAGAGGGAGAGTGGGTGATTCATGAAATCACCAGGTGGTAGTTGCCTCATCATAAGAGGCAGGTTTGTGGAATCATGAGGAGATAGGGAAAGCGCCATAACATACACGCCCCTAAGAATGATCTGACTCCTCCCAAAAGTCGAGTCTTCTGGCATATTACTGCCCAGAAGCGTTCCGACAACCGCCATCGCTATCCAGAGCAGTAGAAACCAGCGCAACGGCTCCTTCGTCAAAATTCTCTTCATCATGGAACAATCCCTCCCTCGCTGATGGAACCTCTTGAGATTCCATAGTATATCATCAATTGCGAATCGCGCCCTCCCGAAAATTACTACCGTAAAAAGTGTAGTCAACAAACATTTCCCCTAAGAAAGTTCCACGATGACGAAAGCTTCGCAGATCGCTAAAGTAGAGGGTGTGAAAGTGAGATCTGATCGCGTAGCTTCAGAATGACGTGCGGCCTCATGAGAGTCTGGACTACGTTTCGCCTGATCAATTCGCTGTGGAACACGGCTTGCCCCCTGTTCCAGGATGCCACCGCAGGGGACGGCGCAGAGGTAGGCGATCAAAGACAAGAAAGGAACCGTATAGTATGCACAAGATGCAGATGCTTCCTATGAAACGAACCATAATAGTAACTGTACTTATTGTGCTGGCTTTAGGATTACTTATCGTTGACCCGATCCACACATTGGTTGCCCGTAATAATAACCTGGCACCAGCCTTGCACACCTCTGTTGCATATCTGCTGGATAACGATACGAATACCCCATTACTGGCCATGAATGGGGAAACGCGTTACCCCATGGCGAGCACCACTAAGATCATGACAGCTCTTATCGCCATACAGCGAGCCGATCTCAACCAGCCAGTCGTCGTCAACCAGGATGCAGTTGATGAGGTTAAGAACAACATGGGCAGTAGTGCTCAGCTTGCGACGGGCGATACATTGACAATGCACGACATGCTCTACGGCCTGTTGTTGCCTTCGGGAGACGACGCGGCGATTGCCATTGCCGACAGTATCAGTGGCTCCCCGGCTCACTTTGTTGCCTTAATGAATGATTATGCCCGCAAGCTTCATTTACACAATACACACTACAATAATCCAGATGGCCTGACATACTATACATCCGATGGCCTCCCAATACCTGGTCATTACACCACCGCTGCCGATCTTGTCCAGTTGACACGCGAGGCGTTAAAAAATCCGCTGTTCGCTCAGATTGTCAAAACAAAGACATACACTGTACCGGTGGCAGTTGATCATAGTTCATATAACTGGACCAATACAAATACTCTATTAGGCACCTATCCTGGTATACTTGGCGTCAAAACCGGCTCGACCCTGGAGGCTGGTGCATGTCTGGTGTTTGCCGCCACTCAGAACGGTCATGTATTGATCGGTGCCATACTGCAAGAACCATTTAACGATCAGGGTAAGGCGGACCGTTTCACTGACGCTAGAGCACTCCTGAACTGGGGCTTCAACCAGATCTCGATCGTCTCCAAAACTCACCAGGCCAGTTCCTGATTACCAACTGCCCTTCATTTCATTTTTGTATTTACACTTTATGATGACTCAATCCCTTATTCATTCAGGAGCAATCTATGCAACTTATTCATCTCTGGGGAACAGAACGTACTTCGTCATTTTATGAGCATGTTCTTCAAACCCCCTTATGTCAATATAACAATGCGAAAACTCCCTGGAAAGAACTCTGGCTCAAAGATGAAACCAGACAAATCACCAGAGCTTTCAAGTTTCGAGGAAATTGCTATCGCGTTTTGTGTGGACTCTCGACGGGACAGGTCGTGACAGCAGCTTCCACAGGAAGTCACGGGTTGGGACTTTCAATAGCTGCTCGCATCCGTGGTATTCAGGCTCGCATCTTTGTCCCTGCTAAAACGGCTCAGGTCAAGATAGCGGCGATAGAGGCAAATGGAGCGACCGTCGTGAAGGTGGATGGTGACTATGAGCAGGCCAGGTTGACTTCCGTATCTTTTTCGGAGGCAACAGGAGCAACATACATTTCTGGTTTTGACGATCATGATATCATCACAGGCAATACCAGCCTCTTTGCTGAGATTAAAGACCAGCACCCTGAAGAATTCGACACGGTGTTCGTGCCGGTTGGAGGTGGAGGGCTCCTAGCAGCCTGCCTTCAATACTTTCAGAATCAGGAGAAAAGGGTGAAGATCGTTGGAGTTGAACTTGATAGTGCTCCGGCGATGTCTCTCTCTCTCGCTCACGAGAGGCGCGTGATATTAGAGCAGGCGGTGGGCCGCGCCGAGGGACTCCTGGTTCGGCAGGTCGGAACTATTCCTTTCCAGATCGCACAACAGGCCCGGGATCTTGAGATATCTCTGGTTTCCGACGCACAAATCGATCAGGCTATTCGTCTGCTCTGGCAGCATAATGGCATTCGCGCGGAAGGAGCGGGCGCGGCTGCACTCGCGGCTGCATTGCTCTATCCACAGGCAAGCCAGGATCAAAAAGCCGTCGCTGTCGTTTCCGGCGGCAACATCGATGAAGCAGCCTTTCAAGAGGCACTTGGAAGCCTAGATCCGAGTAGCCCGGCTTAAATAGATTTTTTTGAAAATAACATTTCAGAGGAAGAAAGGAACGATGGAGATGTTTTCTTACCATGATATTCTGCAAGGAAATGAGGGAAAAATCCAGCTACTGAGTGGTATTCCTCCCGATCCAGCCCTCCTTTTCCGCTCAGCTCAGCATGACAGTCGTCAGGTAGGATCTGGCGATCTCTTCGTTGCGATCAAAGGAGCAAAGGTCGATGGGCACAGCTTCATCCCTGCTGTTGCGCAGGCAGGAGCGCTGGGCGTTCTCTGTACCGAGCCTACCGCTGATGTACCTCCTCACTTTCTTCAGCTGGTCGTTCCTGATGTAATAGAGGCGCTTGTTGCCACCGCGCGTGTTCGTGCGAAACGTCAGCAGAACACCACTATGATCGCTATTACTGGCAGTAATGGCAAGACCACGACAAAAGAGGCCGTTGCTGCCATCCTGAGTCAACAGACTCCAACCCTCAAAACCTATGCCTCCTATAACAATGAGGTGGGTCTTCCTTTAACCCTGCTGCGTTTAGAACCTGAACACCGCTATGCTGTGCTGGAGATGGGGGCCGAATGGGTGGGTGAACTGACCTGGCTGTGTAGCATTGTCCGTCCCGACTGGTCGATTGTCACCAACGTTGGCTCAGCTCACCTCAGAACCTTTGGATCTCCAGAGCGCGTTGCGATAGCCAAGAGTGAACTGGTCGAGGCGCTCGCGCCAGATGGCATTGCTCTTCTCAACTACGACGATCCTCAAGTGCGTGCTATGAACCAGAAAACCCGGGCCCGTGTCATGTACTACGGTCTGGATGAGAGAGCCGGGGTTCGGGCCAGCGATCTCCAGGGTGATGCACTTCATGGGCATTCTTTCACGCTCCATTACCACGATGTGCATCTGCCAGTGC
>JAFMRP010001578.1 GCA_017354095.1 Ktedonobacteraceae bacterium | reverse complement strand
GCAGCGGGCGAGCGGTGTTATTCTGGCTTTGCTGATTGGTAAAGATCGGCCCGCGGGGCCAAAGGGAGAAGATTGACGATGTTCGTGGCGTAGCGTAGCAGGAAAAGTGTAGCAAAACCCCCAAAATTGAGCTCAAAGGCTGCTACACTTTACGATAAAACCAAAATTTCATTGGCATGGCAAATTGACTTTTTGAAAGGCTTTTCCATGCAGCGTAGGGAGAGTTAAACAGTTTACTAGCGGAGTCCAAACCTGGGGAAACTCAAATGCTATACTAAGAGAAAACACATCCTCCTAAAGGAAACAGATGAACAAAGCATATCCCCACCATACACTCATAGCAGAAGCATCCAATCCAGCGACCCTCCCTTCCCGGTTAGAGGATTTGAGCCGGCACGAGGACGAAGCGGTACGCCAAAAAGTGATACTGAATCCAAACACACCACTGCCATGCCTCTTCTCCCTGGCGAAAGAGTTTCCTGATCATCTTTTTGCCAACCCCGTCCTGCCGTTGCTCTACCTGGCTGTGCCAGATCTCGCTCAACAGATTGATGACGAAAGCTGGCTGCACATCTTGAGAAGCAGACGGGTGCCCACCCACTGGCTTACATGGCTACAGGAATCTCAACAGACAGATCCAGTGTCAATCGCTACGACACTGCATATTCACTCTCCTCACACTCCGCCTCACAACGATACATCCACGACCAATGCCCTCATCAAAAGCGTCTGTATCGTTGCCCAACAAGAACGCACACCCGTCAAGATGCTGGAATGGTTAGCCTCCACCTTCGCTTCCCATCACGAAGTGAAGATGCACATCGCGCAGAATCCAGCCACACCCCTGGAACTGCTCAGACAATTCTTTTTCACCAACATGAAGGCGGCGGTCGTCCGCAATCCCCGCATCCCCGGTGAACTCCTGGAACAGTGCTCTTCCGATTCGGATACGTGGGATGTCAGAGCGGGCGTCGCCGGCAATCCAACGGCCTCCCGCGAAATCCTCACTCGTCTGGCCCTTGATCCCCACGGGGAGGTGCTTCGCTCCGTCGCGCACAATCCCGCCACTCCAGCAGAAGTGCTCATGAGCCTCGCTCAGCACAAAAAATCCCTGATCCGTCTCTACGCGGCGCTCAACCCAAACATCCCCTCCAGCGCACTGGCCCAATTGGCGACAGACCCTGAAAGGTCCGTGCGCGAAAACGTGGCGCGGAATCCAGGCACACCAGTCGAAATACTCGCGCGATTGGCTGAAGAGAGCGATCCTATCGTGCGAATAGACGTAGCAAAAAACCCACACACCCCCGCTGAGACGCTGGCGCGTCTGCTAAGCGATTCTGATTATCACGTAAGAAAAGCAGTGGTCGAATATGCCGATCTTCCATCTGTACTCCTGAGACAACTCGCGCGAGACCCGCAAGACCCCGTACGCCTGGCAGCGAGAGGACGCCTGGCATGGCTGGAGCGGCTAGAGAAAGAAGGCATCACGGAACCAGAGCTGAGTTGTTACGCACAGAGCATGTTCCAGGCACAAACATCTGTAGAGCGATGGAAAGGAAAATCGACGACCTACAATACCACCGTATTCTGGATTGCATCCTCTCTCAGCAATCCACAGATCCCAGATACACTCCGCCAGGAATTGATCGACCCCTTTCTCTCCTCCTGGAAAGACCGGTGGAGAGAAAGGGCCCAGTCCCACAATGAAAGTTGGAGCGTGATCCTCTTGCCTC
>JAFMRP010001577.1 GCA_017354095.1 Ktedonobacteraceae bacterium | reverse complement strand
ATGCGGCTGCCTCCTTTTGCAGCTCTTATGGCATCGCTTGCTTTCTAAACATCGCTCTTTGGCATTTCGCCACCAATATCACTCTTGACACTCCCTTGAAAAAGGAAACCTCTGGGAGGAGGTACGCAGAGCACAAACATCCCTGGAGCCGACTGGCACGCCATGTCGTCGGCTGGTTTTGAACTCGACTTTGTTTCTTTGTTCAAGTTAAGCTACTGGGGAAGTTGGCTCTCATTTCACCTCGTAGCCGAGCTTCTCTAACCGACGAACGAGTCGCTTCTGGGCAGCTTGGCGGTCCCATTCATCAAAGTAATTGCCTCCCAATTCTTCATAGTCTTCGTCCTCTGAGAGGATATGGTAGATTATCACCAGAAGTGTGTGCCCAATGGCAATCGTTGCCTTCTTCCCCCCTCGACGAACGGCAAGTCGCTGATATTGGGCAGAGAGGTAAGAATCCTTGCTGCGGATGGCTGCATGAGCTGCCTCCACCAGGGCAGAACGGAGCCAGGGACTGCCTTTGCGTGTCTTTCCGTTCAAACGTTTGCCTCCACTCTCATTGTTGCCCGGGCACATCCCTGCCCATGAAGACAAGTGCCGTGCATCAGGGAAACGGCTCATATCCGCTCCAATCTCAGCCAGTATGATTTCTGCGAGACGCCGCTTGATGCCGGGAATCGTCGAGAGTCGCTGAATCTGGTGCTCATACGGACGTAAGTGCTCAGCAATTTCCATGTTTAAGCGCTCGATGGCTTCATCAAGCGTGTCAATGTCAGTGAGTTGCTCCCCAATCAGAAAGCCATGATGAGGTTTGAGTTGCACGTGCAGAGCTTGTGCAAGCAGTTCGCGTTTGGCCCGCATCCTTCCCCGTGCCAGTTCGGCTAAAACGCTTGAATTGGCTTCTCCAGCCAGTAAGGCGGTCAGCATGTCGCGCGCCGATCTGCCCATGACATCACTGGCGACCGAAGCGAGCTTCATGTTAGCCTCTTCTCATGTCTTCTGCAAGCGGTTAATCAGACGCGTGCGTTCCTCAGTAAGGCTCATGCGATACCGGGTCAGTTCGCGTACCTCTCGTTGGGGTGCGGGAGGGATAAAACTGGGATTGAGGAGCCCATGTTGTAGCAAATCGGCGATCCATTCCGCGTCTTTGAGATCAGTCTTTCGTCCTGGAACCGCCTTCAAGTGCTGAGCATTGACCACGAGTACTTCTAGATGGCCTTCCAGTACATTGAAGATCGGTTTCCAGTAATTTGCCGTACTTTCCATGGCAACATGCGTCACCTCCAGATCTTTGAGCCATTGGCGTAATCGAAGTAAGTCTGGCATCATAGTACCGAACGTTTGCCGCTCCTTGTACCGTCGGCCTGATGAATCAAGAATGTTGGTGCACACGACGACCGTTCTCTTGTGGACATCGAGCCCCGCACATCTCTCATACACAACATTCATGCGTCACCTCCAGAGAGAAATGGGCGGGTGACGGGATGCCCAAGCTGGATCAAATGCTCCCTTGCGTGCTTCCCAAATGGGAGCGACAGACGGTGGTGCTTGCGGGACATCCTGGATCACACTGTTGGTCCGGCTCGCAGCGCGAGTATCAAATCGATCTTTGGCGTTACCCGCCCTGCTAGTAGTCTCCCCTTTTTCATGCGCGGTGGTGCGCCAGGGCGCATGACCCACTGGTGGCGAAGTCAAAAGCTCTGCATTAGATAGCTGGCTTCATCACCCGTGTGAAA
>JAFMRP010001576.1 GCA_017354095.1 Ktedonobacteraceae bacterium | reverse complement strand
AAAACAGCCAGCGCCGAGGCCGAGGGCAGGCTCACTATCTCATGCTCAACTATCATGGGCTGCCAATCGCCACTCTCATTCCCATCGGTTATTTGGTTGCTGCTGCCCGCTGCCAGCGGTACTGGCAACGCTCCGAACGCTACTTCCTGCAGTTCCCCATCCGGCACGATCGCCAGCCGCTTGCCGCTCAGCTCCGGGCCGGCCGGCCCCAGTATCATCCCGCTCAGACGAGCTGCTTCTCCCCAGTATTTCTCATCCGACTCGGTTATCCGCCCTTGCCAGTGCTCCAGGCTCTCTCCTTTTTCGCGCGCGGCTCGCGCCGTCAACAACTTCTTGACCCGCAGCGCCTGCTCTTCGATCTCCTCGCGTTTCGGAAGCTCGTAGCTTCTGATTAAATTCACCGAGACCACCCACAAATAGCTGCGCTCCTTCCCGAGAAAGTACTCCAGCAGCAGCGTCTGATCGTCGAGCACCTCTCGCTGTATCTCTTCAGGCTTAAGCGGTTGAGGTTGGGTGAGCGCCGAGTAGCGCGGACTCTTCGCCCTGATCTCCGCTTCAAGCTCCTGATATTGTGTTGTCAGCGCCTCTATCTCCTTTGCAACTTCCGTAGCCTGCTGCTCTGTATGCTTACCGTTAAGTAACCGTATCTTGCGCTCGGTCTTGGCGCTCAGCAACTGCCCCAATTCGCGTTCGCGCTCGACCAGCGCCGGATCGGCTCCGCTTCGTATCTCCAGGCGGGCTTCAGCTAGACCATCAAGCAGGCTGCGCGCGCGCGCTCTTTCCGCCGTTTGTAAAGCTTCACGATCATATCCTCGATCGGGATGAAGCCTATGCAGTTGCATGATGAGATCGATACTGAACTCGTAATAGTCCTGAGTCGTGGCGAAGTAGGATGATCGCAGTTCGGGGCTGACGACCTCCGTCCGCAGTGATTCAATGATGTTCAAGGCCGATTCAATATTCGAGCGAGCATCAAGCAGGTTGCCCCGGGCAGATTCGGCTCTTGCGATGCCAAGCAGCGATTTGGCCTCTCTGCTGCGATCACTCACGGCTCGGCTGAGCGAAAGCGCCTGGTTGTAGTAGTCCAGCGCCTGCTGATTCTCACCCTGCGAGTGATAGACCTCGCCGATGCCATGGAGTGTTGCGGCCTCCCAGCTGCAATCGCCTACAGCTCGCTCGAGTGAAAGCGCATGGCTGTAATAGTCCAGAGCCTTCTGATTCTCGCCTAACAAGTCATAGACCACGCCCAGGTTGTTGAGCGTCATGGCCTCTCCACTGCGATCGCCCGCGGCTCGTCTGAGCGGAAGCGCCTGGTTGTAGTAGTCCAGCGCCTGCTGCAGCTCACCGAGCGTGTCATAGACCGAGCCGATGTTGTGCAGGGTCGTGGCCTCTCCTCTGCGATTGCCCACGGCTCGCCAAAGCGGAAGCGCCCGGTTAAAATATTCCAGCGCCCTCTGTTTCTCGCCTAACGAGTCATAGACCGCGCCAATGTTGTTGAGCGTCGAGGCCTCCCCCCTGCGATCACCCACGGCTCGTCTGAGCGGAAGCGCCTGGTCGTAGTAGTCCAGCGCCTTCTGTATCTCGCCCAGCCATTTATAGGCCAAGCCGATACTGTTGAGCGTCACAGCCTCCCCCCTGCGATCGCCCGCGGCTCGTCTGAGCGGAAGCGCCTGGTTGTAGTAGTCCAGCGCCTTCTGCTTCTCACCCAACGAGTCATAGACCGCGCCAATGTTGTTG
>JAFMRP010000418.1 GCA_017354095.1 Ktedonobacteraceae bacterium | reverse complement strand
GTACAGTTCTTGTTGGACCGCGATCTCGAAAAGCGGCTCAAACTGCCGATCAGACGGCTTGTGATACCGCTGAACAAGCGCCAGAAAGTCGAATACGGCCAGGATCAGCCGGTACAGGGTTTCCCTCCGCAACGTGGAGGAGGCTGGTATCTGGCGCGCAAGGGTCCGTTGAAACTTCTCGCGCAGCCAGCTCTCCACAATCGCATATTTGTCCTCAAAGTGTGCATAAAACGTGGCCCGGTTGACGGTGGCCCGCGTGGCAATCTCCTGTACGGAAATAGAGTGGATGTGCTGCCTTTCCTGAACCAGATCCATGAACGCCTGGAGCAGCAACTGGCGGGTACGCTGCACACGCGGATCTCCGCCATTGACGACTCTGGACATCTTTCTCCTCACAATCTTTCAGTCTTCCACGCCCACAAGAAAACCAACACGTTCCCCCGGATGTTGTCTATACAACAGTCCAGTCCCTTTGCTGATTGCTCAAAGCGTGAGCGTGCCTTATCCTGACAACAGTGTAGCATACACGATGGTGTTGCTTACACAACACTGTTGCACACGCGATGAGCTCGCCCATGAGCTAAATAGAGTCCAGGTGCAGCAACTCTACAAATTCCCAACAGGAGGCACATTCATCATGGATGCAGAAGCATTGCAAGCATTTCTAGCAAAACCTCACGATGCCATCATGGCCACGAACCGGCACGGGAAAGGGTCCCAACTCTCCCCCGTCTGGTTTTTATGGGATGGCGAATCTTTTCTCTTTACCTCCCAGAAAGCGACCGCCAAATATGCCAATATCACGCGTGACCCCAACATCTCTATCATCATCAATGATACGGCCACCCATACGGGCGTGACAGCCTACGGACGCGCTGAGATTGTTGGGCCAGAGCGCTATCCTGAGCTCTGGGACACGATTTTGGAGAAATATATACCAGCCGAAAGACGCGAGCAGGTCGCAGCAGCGATCCAGGCCCATAGACGTTCCGAGAGCATTGTCATTGTGCTCAAGCCGGAAAAAATAGTCGACTGGGCCGCGCTCACTTCACCCACTGGCTAAATAATCCGGGTCCCCATCACCCACATGCTCACCCAAAATGTAAGGCCACCCCTCGCGGGTACTACCTTTCCGACCACCTGAGCGCGGAGCGCTAGCCGCGCTAGCGGCGTTGGTGGTCGGAATACAGAGGGTAGCCGGTTCGGGGTGGCGGCGTTGGTCGGGGGACGGTCGCGGACGGCGGGTGGCTGGTGCCGGCGTTGGCCGGCCCCCACCCACCCCATCAACCTAATAGCGCAGCGGATCTCCCGACCCTTCCAGCCGCTCGCGCATCTGGTCAAAGGTCGCGCCGTCAATCTCGCCCCGCGCGTAACGCTGGCGCAGAATCTCTAACGCGCTCGGCCCGCCAGGCTGCTGCTCAGGCCCATACCAGGGCCTGCGCCACCCCCTGAAACCACTGCGCACGAGCCAGCAGAAGAAAACAATCATCGCTATCCAGAACAATGGAAACAGGGGCCAGAAGCCAATTCCCCAATGCATAATCTTTATCCTCTCTTTCATTTCCTTATTCAACAGAAAATTCCTCCCCACAACATCCCCTATCCACCTGTAAGCTCATTGTAGCCCGAGAGGATGACAGCCAAATGAACTTTGCTCGCGTTTTTTGTCATCAATCTGTCATGTTGCTCTTCCCCGCCTGCGACAGTGGCAGGTAGACCGCGAAGAGCGAGCCCGCGCCAACCCTGCTCTCAACGTACACCTCGCCCCCGTGCGCCTGCACGATCCACTGCACAATCGCCAGCCCCAATCCACTACCACCCGGCTTATCTCCTCCCTCCAACCGCTCCTGCCGCGTGCGCGCCCTGTCTACACGATAAAAGCGATCAAACAGATAGGGCAGATGCTCCTCAGCGATGCCCGGACCATCGTCCCCCACTCGCACAACGCCCCGGCGCTCCCCCTCGCGAGCCAGCTCCACATGCACCCGCTTCCCCACCCCACTGGTATATTTGATGGCGTTCTCAATCAGATTCGTCAGCATACGACACAGATACTGCGGATCACCACTCACCAGCAGTTCCGGCAAATCCCCCGTCGCCAGCGTGACCTGGCTCTGACGCGCCAGGGGCAGCAGCCGCTCAACACTGGCCAGCACCAGGTCCCCCAGATCAACCTCCTGCTTCTCCAGCGTCATCTTTCCCGTATCCGCTCGCGCCAGCAGCAGCAAACTATTCACAATCGCCGCCATCTGCTCGTTCTCCGACTGCAGCAGCTCCAGCACCTGCCGGTACTCCTCTGGCCGCTGCAGCTGCGTCAGCGCCCGGTTGATCTCCAGGTCGATAATCGTAAGCGGCGTGCGCAGCTCATGGCTGGCGTCAGCAGTAAACTGCGCCTGGCGCTTGAAGGCCGCCTCCAGCCGGTCAAGCATCTGATCAAAGGTCGCGGCCAGCTCGCCAAACTCGTCCCTGCGCTTGAAATGCAGCCGGCGGCGCAGGTCAGTAGCGTTGATCTCGTTCGCTGTGCGCGTAATCATCTTGACGGGACGCAGCGCCTTGCCCGCCAGCCAGTATCCCCCAAAGGCCGCGATCAACAGCACGCCCAGCCCGTGAAACAGCCAGATCGTGAGCAGCGGCATAGTATAGCCACGCTCCAGGCCAACCATTAGAACCGCGATGCGCGCGTTCTGGTTGAGAACAGGCGTGACCAGCACATGATAATTACTACCCTCCTCGTGCCACCACTGCGACGAAGACGATTTCGGCTGCGCGATGCTGATATCCAGCTGGCTGCTGCTCTCCGATCTGGTCCACAACTGCTGCACGAGGTTGTCCGGCAAAGGACCCCGCTTATCCAGCACGCTCCCATCAGGGCTCAACAGCAGTACGATCTCGTTCGAGGACATGCTGAGCCGCTGCTCACCCGGCGACTCGCCCCGCTGCAGAGCCTGCCTGTAGCTGTTCTCAAATGTACCACTATCCTGATAAAGCTGCGTCTGCATACGGCTCTCGGCTGCTCCGGAATTCAGCCAGACCTGCGAGGCATACAAACTCCCCCCAAAAAGAAGCATCACACCCGCGAACGCCCCCATATACCACAATGTCAGGCGCGCTCGCACACTTGCTACCAGAGAAACACGAAAGCGATGTGGCGCTGCTGCGGATCGTTTCATCAGCCTGTTTTCTCCCGTGACGGCGGGGTCAAACGATAGCCCGTACCGCGAATAGTGGTCAAAAGCCTGGTCGAGAAGGGATCATCAATCTTGCGCCGCAAACGACGCACATAGACATCAATAACGTTCGAACTACCCTCAAAATCATAATTCCAGATATGCTGCTCGATCATATCGCGCGTGACAACCTGGTTCGGATGATACATAAAGTATTCCAGCAGCGCGTATTCCTTCGGCGTCAGTTCAATCGGACGCCCATCCCGCTCGACACTGTGCGTGACCGGGTCAACAATCAATGTGTCCATCTCCAACCGCCCACTTTTATACGGCTGCTGACGCCTCAAAAGCGCGCGCAGCCGGGCCAGCAGTTCGCGCATAGCAAACGGCTTCACCAGGTAATCATCCGCTCCACAATCCAGACCCTGCACACGATCATCAACACTATCACGCGCCGTCAACAACAATATAGGAGTATGCACACGCCTCCGCCTCAGATCCCGGCACACCTCCAACCCATCCTTAGCCGGCAGCAGGATATCCAGAATAATCAGGTCATACGGCGTCAACTCGGCCAGGTCCTGCCCCTCCTGCCCATCATAAGCTGTATCCACACTATACCCCTCATGCTCCAGATTCATCTTCAACGAGCTACTCAAACGATGGTTATCCTCTATCACCAGAATACGCATAAGCAAATCCCCTCTACAAAAAACACTGACCAATGACGATGGCAGATAGCAAATGGAACCCCACAGGCCAACCCCCTTGCCAACTGACCCACCCAAAACCCGGTGCAGTGACTCGCTGTAGCCCTCCGCTTTAGCGAGAGGGAGCCCGCAGGTCACCCATCCAACCCTGCAAACCCACTCTTACCTCTATCACGCCCCTGTATACGTAAGGCCACCCTTTTCTCTAGCATTATCGCATATCAACATGACAATTTAATGACAAAAATACCGAGAAAAATTCATGCTACTGTCATACAACCCCACTACACTAACTCCTGAAGGCCCACCGCCATGGGCCATATCCCAAAAATTCATACGCGGCGCACCGCGCCGGGAAATCAAACAAAAACAGGAGATCATCAATCACTATGCTTACACGCATTATACAAATCATCATCGGTATCGCCGGCCTGACCGCCCTGACCCTCGGCCTCCTCTTCTGGATCGCCGGCATCGACCTGCTCAACATCCATATGCTCTTCGGCCTCATCGTAGCCCTGACCCTGCTCGTCATGAGCATCATCGCCGCCAGCACCCGGGGCATGCGCGTCTGGGGCATCATCGGCATCATCTACGCCCTGATCGTACCCGTCTTCGGCGTGACACAATCCGGCATCCTCATCGGCGACCTGCACTGGCTGATTCGCACCCTGCACCTGCTGGTCGGCATCGGCGCCATGGCCCTCGCGGGCTCTATGGGTGCCCGCTACGCCACGCTCAAACGTGCTCGCGCCACATCCGCCGAACCCCAGACGGTACGCTAAAGAGGAAAAAATACATGACCAGAAAATTCGCCCTGCTGCTGATCTTCAGCAGCCTCGCCCCACTGCTGCTCATCGCGTGCGGCTCAACCGCCGGCCCGGACACCGGCACATCAACCAGCCAGGTGCATATGAACAGCACCAGCTTCGTCCAATCGTCGATCACTATCAAAAAAGGTGAAAGCATCACACTCATTGCCGACACCTTTATGACACACAGCGTCGCCAACGGCACCTGGGATGGCACCACTCCCAAACCATCCCGGGAGCCCGGCGCGCCCACCGTCAACAACGTGCAGATCAGCGGCAACAGCTCGCAAACCATCGGCCCCTTCACCAGCGCCGGCACCTTCCACCTCTACTGCCCCATCCACCCCCGCATGAACCTGACCGTCACCGTCCAATAAAGGACAGGGAACGCGAGCAGTCAACACTCACGTTCCCCAAAATGTAAGGCCACCCGCAAGGGGTGGCCGGGGGACGCGGGTAGTCTCCACTTTAAAAATATCTGGTCGCGCTTTGAACTCCTATGTACACTGAAAGCAGAATACCATTCTTTCTTAACCAATTGCCCAATTTTTCCTGCAATACTGAAAAAATTGCTTTCTGTGAGGAGAAGAAGGACCAGATGAAACACATCGCACGATTACTCATCGTCGTCGCCATCATCTTCGCCATCGGCTGCATGGCCTACGCGGCCTCCTCGACCTCGGCCCGCAC
>JAFMRP010000417.1 GCA_017354095.1 Ktedonobacteraceae bacterium | reverse complement strand
AAGAGTATATGGTCAAGCGACGCAGCGCCGACGAGGTGCAGGACGTTGTGTTTGTGGGAGCCGAGCAGGCGCGGCCCGCGCCCGGTGTGCTCGACGCCATTAAAGCGGCCGAGGCCATTCTGATCGCCCCCAGCAATCCTATTGTCAGCATTGGCAGCATTTTGTCTGTGCCAGGCATTCATGACGCGCTGCATGAAGCGCAGGGCATGGTCGTGGCGGTCAGCCCTATTGTTGGTGGTGCGCCGATTAAGGGACCGGCCGACAGGTTGATGCGCGGCCTGGGCATGGAGGTTTCGGCGGTGGGGGTAGCGCGTTGTTATCGAGATTTTCTGGACGTGATGGTCATCGACGAGCAGGACGCCGGGCTCGCGGAGCAGATCGAGGATCTTGGCATTCCGACGATTGTTACCAATACTATTATGCGTGACAGCGCCGCCAAAGCCGAGCTCGCGCGCGTCGTCCTGCGGGCGGCTGGTCTGGGTGGTTAAACGATGTATAGAGCGTTGATTCCGGTAAAAAAGCTGGAAGAGGTGAAAAGCCGTCTCGCCCCGCATCTCTCGCAGACCGCGAGGGCGACCCTTATGCTTGACATGCTGCATCATGTTATTGAAGCGTTGCGTGCCAGCGAAGCTTTTGAGCGTATCAGTGTGGTGAGTCCAGACGCGAGGGTGTTGGAGCAGGCGCGGCACTGGGGAGCGTGGCCGCGCCGTGAGGAGACTCGGGGGCATAATCCCGCGCTGCACGCTGCCGCGCTGCACGATCTGGCCGATGGTGTATCGGGCCTGCTCACTATCTCCGCCGATCTGCCCCTGCTGCATCCCGAGGATATCCGGGGTCTGCTGGCGAGTGCGTGCGAGCATGACCTGGTGCTTGCACCCTCACGCGAGGGGACCGGCACTAACGCGCTCTTCGCGCAGCCACCGCTTGTTGTGCCCTATCGCTTCGGGCTCGACAGCCTGCGCCAGCATCGCCAGGAGGCCGAGAGGGCCCATCTGCGTCACACCCTGTATAGCAGCATCGGCCTCTCGCTTGATATCGACACCATCGAAGATCTGGAATGCAGCCGTGACCTGGCCGAGATGTGCCAGAGCGGCCACGCCGTCTATCTGTAGGTGTTTTTAGCTGTCGGTTACCTCGAAGGTGCGTACCCAGGCCAGCTGGCCGTCGCTACAATCCGACTTGGTACACCAGTAGAGCTCGACCGCGCCCTGAGACTTGCCATAGTACGTGGCTGAGAAGTAGCCATAGCCACTACGTCCCGAGAGCGCAACACCTTTGCCCCATTTGCCGGAATCGCCATTCTGATACCACTTTGGGAAGGCGTAGCCAGTGTTTCCCGGCGTTAACTTGTATGAAAGATAGATGGTCTGATATGGGCTAAAGGTCGAAGTCAACGTCTTCGGCTGGTTGTCGCTATAGACCGCGCTTGCCATCTGAGCGTTGGTCAGGATGCTTTGAGCGGTGCCCGAGAAATCACTGCCCGAGGGTGGATGGCTCTCCGAATAGGGTGGAAAGGGCGTGGGCGTGAGCTCTGCCTGGGTAGTGGCCTGCAGGGCCGTGGACGTTGCGTCCGCATCCTGTGAGTCGGCGGTGGATTGTGCGTCAGAGGTCGCGGTGGCCTGCGCATGGCTGGCGTTGTCTCTTTGGATGCCTGCAAGAAGCAGCCAGCCGCCCCCGCCACATATCAGGAGTACCGCCAGCAGGATGCTTATAGTGACAGTGATGGCGATGCCAGCGCCGCTGCCGCTTCTTGGAGGTGGCGCGTACGGCATTGGCGGTGGTGGTGCGAATGGATCGGGCGGAGGACCTGGTGGGCCATATTGAGGAGGTGGTGGTGTGTATGGGCCAGGCTGTGGCGGGCCATACTGGGATGGAGGGGGGGCTCCACCGACGTTATAAGGAGTTGGACTGCCGCATTGAGGGCAGGTTGGCGCGCCTGCGGGGAGTAGATAACCGCATTGATTGCACTGCATATGTTGCTTTTTCCTTCCTACATTTCTGGTTCTTATGGATAGGAGCCAGCTCAATTGTATAATTTCTCTCTATTACTACGCACTATAGTATCATGCGCCTGCCTGTCAATACAGTGAAGCAGGTCACATTGAGAAGAAATAGCAGCCGTGCGACCAGGATGCTGGTGTGGGAACAAATGCGCGAGTGTAAAGTGTTCTGTAGTATAGTATTTTGAATACGCTATTTCTACACTGGAACGAAAGAGGACAAAGCTCAATGAGTGTTGAATTATCGGATCGGGTTAAAGATTTTTTGCGAGAGAAGCGCTTCCCTGTGCTGGCCACCATCAACAAGGACGGCAGCCCCCAGTTGAGCGCTATGTGGTATCAGTTGTTGGACGATGGCACTATCATGATGAACACCAAAGCTGGTCGCGTCAAAGAGCGCAATATGCGTCGTGATCCGCGCATCTCGCTGTGTTTTGAAGAGGGCGGCTATCTGACGCTCAGTGGCACCGTCGAACTGATCGACGATCCTGAAGTTGGGCAGCGCGACATCTACCGTCTGGCATTGCGCTACGATGGAGAAGAGCAGGCCAGGAAGCAGGTAGAGGCACAGTTTTCCAAGGAGAGGCGCGTCACCGTTATTATGACCATCGAGAAAGTCATCGAAGCGCTCAGGTAAGGTGATGGGTTTGGGGCACGCGGGTTGGCCGACTCCTCCGGCCGCCCGCGAGGGGTGGCCCTACATGTTGGGTGGGGTTGGTTATGTGCGGGAAAACCTCTACAAATTTCTGCTGATATATGGGACATTTTCCCTAAAATATGGTATAGTAGAGGAGTAATAGTATTTGTCTCACAATCTCAAGCGGCAAGTTTGAGTCAGCAATACATGGAAAGATGGACTTATGGAACAACTAGTAGATAGCTATGGGCGTCACATCAAAAGTATGCGTATTTCGATTACCGATAAATGCAACTTTCGCTGCACCTATTGTATGCCAGCGGAGGGGCTGCCCTGGTTGAAGAAGCCCGAGATTCTCACCTATGAGGAGATTGTGCGTATCAGCCGTGTGGCCGTCGACATGGGTATCGAGCAGATTCGTCTTACTGGCGGCGAGCCACTGGTGCGCCGTGATGTGCCCGATCTTGTCTACCAGTTGCACCAGCTGCCCGGATTGCGCAGCCTGAGTCTGACGACCAATGGCGTGCTGCTCAAAGACCAGGCCAGGCCTCTTGCCGAGGCTGGTCTGACGCGTATTAATGTGAGCCTGGACTCGTTAGTGCGCGAAAAATTTGCCAAGCTGACCAGGCGCGACCAGCTTGATCGCGTGCTGATTGGATTGGAAGAGCTTGAGAAGTATCCATCGATCCATCCCATCAAAGTGAATGCCGTGGCCATGCGTGACTTCACAGAAGAAGAGGTGCTCGATTTTGTGCAGTTAGCGCGACGTAAGGCCTATGTGGTGCGCTGGATAGAGTTCATGCCGCTTGATGCCGATCAGATCTGGCGTAAAGAAGACATTCTGACCGGTGCTGAACTCAAGGCCATCATCGAGGCGAAGTATGGCCCGCTTGTCCCCGTCCGTGGTGGTGATCCTTCCGAAACTGCTCGCCGCTACACCTTCAGCGATGGTATTGGGGAGATCGGCTTTATCAATCCCGTGAGCGAGCCGTTCTGTTCAACCTGTGATCGCATCCGGCTGACCGCGGATGGTCAGTTGCGTACCTGCCTCTTCGCGACCGAAGAAACCGACCTTCGAGCTGTCGTGCGTTCTGACGCGGACGACGAGCAGCTCGCGCAAACAATCCGCCGTGCTGTCTGGCATAAGGAGTTGAAGCATTATATTGGAGATAAGCGCTTCAAGCGTGCCAATCGCAGTATGTCCATGATTGGTGGATAGGGCCACACGTTTTCACCCATACCGGAGTATCCATCTATCCGTGCCTCTTCGTTTTTGGCTTCCCGAGCGGCCTGAGAAAATAATTATAGCATCAGTTACTTGTAGACGTTTTGTTCGTCTTTATAAAAAATAAGAGTAATTGCCTGCATCGGGAGAAATTCGCAACGATCCTACGTAAATACTTATAATGGCGTGGTCTGCTACATTCTAGATGAGACCAGAAAAGAGGACTTTGTGGTATACGAAGATGTTGATCAACTGCTCACCGTCCGCGAAGTCGCGCAGCAATTGCGCGTAGACGACACAACTGTCAGGCGTTGGATTAAGAATGGTGTTCTCGAAGCGATTACCTTGCCTCATCGTGGCGCGCGCCAGGCTTACCGTGTCCGGCGTTCGACGCTCGACGCGCTGCTATCCTCTTCGACGCACCAGACCCTCAGCCAGTAGTCAAACGCCTCCTGACCTGCTAGACTAGGACAGAGATTCTAGTCTAGTATGAAGGAGGCATTTTGTTGGCAATGGACGCTCAGGAACTTTTCCAGGAACTGCGTGGCAGCGATCAGAACGGTTTTGCTGCTGTACATGCGCCAGTGTCGCACACGGACCAGGGGACGCCCTATCTCCAGGAGCCTGGTGTGGTGGTGCTGGCGCGCCCACAAACCAACCTGGCGGGGTTAAGCGGCTTTCTTGAGGGATTTGAGTCGCGGCTCCGCTTCCCTGAATATGTGCAAGATGCAACGCCGCTGCCCGAGGGCGCGCAACTCTGCAAGGTGGCCGGGCAGCTCTGTTATATGAGCTTTGGCCCCAAACGTTCATTCAACGAGCAGGCCCTGCGTTATTTCGATAATCTCAAGTCTTCGGGTCATGGTTCGGTGCTCGAACATGCCTGTTTCAGCCTGCTCTGTTATGGCATCTCGCGCAGCGTGACGCACGAATTGATTCGTCACCGGGCGGGCTTTAGTTTTTCGCAAACGAGCCAGCGTTTCGTTTCTGGTCGTATGCTGCGTTTTGTCGAGCGCGTCGAGTATCGGGCGGATGAGCAGTTGCACGCCCAGTTTTTGCGGCGCATCGACCGGGCGGCTGAAGAGTACGCGGCCCTGACCGAGCGGCTGCTGGAGATGCAGGAGGCCGGGGTGAGCATTCTCAGCGCCGAGGCGCGCACTGACCTGCGCAAGAAGGTGCGACAGACGGCGCGTTCGGTGCTGCCCAACGAGACCGAAGCGCCGATCGTGGTGACGGCTAACGCTCGTGCCTGGCGGCATTTCGTCGAGATGCGCGCCAATGCTCACGCGGAGACAGAGATCCGGGCGCTGGCGCTGCGGGCGTTTCTCTGCCTGGTGCGCATGGACCCGGTGCTGTTCAGTGATTACACGCTGGAAGCGCTTCCCGATGGGACCTATGCTGTGCATACGGATTTCCGCAAGGCATAGGTTGCGCCCTCTGCCGGCCACCCGCAAGGGGTGGCCCTACATGTTGGGTGGCACGCGAGGCTGCGCCCCCTGCCGGCCACCCGCAAGGGGTGG
>JAFMRP010001575.1 GCA_017354095.1 Ktedonobacteraceae bacterium | reverse complement strand
CCGCCCAATGGTCACGGTTGGCGGCTGGATGTTCCGACGACCTTGGCACTGGGGCTTCCGCCACTGCCCCGCACGACTGCCACAAAGAGCTGTGAGCCTCGACGCGCAACACCGATGTGTGGTGACCGCAGCGCGGCGTCCAACTCACCGTGGCCATGCGAGGTTGTGGTCGCGTGTTGGGAGTCGAGGCTGCGGGGCACTCCCAGTGGGAGTGGATGGTGGAAAGGCGAGAGGGAGTAAACACGTGTGAAACGCACGACCGCGCATCACGTGCGAACGGGGGAACATCAGCGGATGGGTGAACAGCCATTCGAGGAGGCGTGCCTGTGCCGATGTTCCACATCGCCCAAGCCGCGAGCCGTGAGATGCTCTTCTCGTGTCAGAGACGCTTGCGGGGTGATGACCGATGGCGTCCCGTCACCCGCCGGCTTCCGCCATTGTCTGAAGGGCGGCTTCGGTCGAGTCCACGAGTTCGCGCGGAAACGGCCCGCACATTCACGCCATTTATCACGTTTGAAAGAGAAACATGGTAATGACAGGGAACAGCCTTCTCTCTCCTTTCTGGGTATTTCTTTGTACGGTGGTCGCCTTGTTCTCCGTGCTCCGACTGGTCTGTGGTCGGAGATGCTCGAGCCACGTCGATGCAGAGCACGAGATCGGGCATGGGATGATGGCCATTGGGATGGCGCTCATGCTCGCACCTGCTGGTCTCTTTCCTCCTGACCTTCTGTGGTGGAATAGCTTCTTGTTTGCGGCTACCTCCCTGTGGTGGACCTCTCGTCTGTTCGTGCGCAAGCCTGTGCTTGCCCTCCTGTCTGGGAAAGACGCAACGCCCACCACCATCCAATCTGATGGGATCCAGGTGCTCATGCACAGTGGCATGTGCTACCTGTTTCTGCTCATGAGGAGTATGGTGTTCAGTATGACGCAACCGGCTCTCTCTGTCACTGTCATCTTTTTTGTCGCTTTCGCCTTGCTCACCTGTTTTTACGGGCGAGAGACAACCAAAGATCTTCAGGCTCCCCAGAAAGACTGGCTCCAATGTGGAGCACATCTTGCCCATGTCTGCATGAGTGCCATGATGTGTTGGATGTTTCTTGACATGCTCATCATGGTCGTGAGCATGAAATGTACATGCTAGGATGCGCATGGGAGGATTGGCGCAAAAATTGGACGATGATCTCGCCTTTGAGCTGGAGACAGAAGGGGAACACGATGCTGTGGTGCCTGCACGTGCGTAAGCTGGGAGGGAACACAGAGCGTTTCTCTCGCTCCTCTTCCCCACAACCGTAACCCCAAACGAGCTGGAGCCGGGTTGCCTTCCGGCTTCAGCCACGGCGCCACTATAACAAACTCTTATAGAATCTTAGTACTACTACCGTAGTTAAGAAGAATCCAAAGGACAAGGACCAGCGTATTTGGGCCACTTGCGATGCCGATAATGACAAAATCTCGCGCGAAAGCACTTTCGGCGCCTCCAATAGGACCAAGCAACAAGCTTTCTCGCTTCCCGTTCAGCCAGAGGCAACGACACCTCCAATAAGCGGCGCAGTTCTGGAACGGTCAGTTCGTCTATCTGATCCCCCAAGGTTTTTTTCTCTCTGAGCCGCTCGCTCTGCTGCTAGCCAGGTGTGAGCCATGAGAGCCAACGTGATATGTCGGTACCAACTCTGGAAGTGCCGAACCTGGTACTGATCGAAGCCAACTTCACTCTTGGCTTCTTCAATACACTGCTCGA
>JAFMRP010001574.1 GCA_017354095.1 Ktedonobacteraceae bacterium | reverse complement strand
GATAGTGTGCGAGCGGCCTGAAGCCGGTAATAACTACGACACAAGTTTTCAGGATTACCTCAACGAGCATATAGGCGAACTACTGCCTCAATTTCTCACAGGGGCAGTGTATCAAAATCGGTTGGACGTTACGATCATTCGGCCTACCATGCGATCTGATCGTGTCTACCGTGTTATCTATCATGACAAACCGCATATCGTGCATTTTGAGATCCAGATCGGCTACGAAAAGAAGTTCCCCGCACGTCTGCATGTGTACAACAGCGTGCTGAACTATGATCATACGTTGCCAGTCATAACGATTGTGATCTACCCATTTCGTGTAGCGATGGCGAGCTCGCCGTATCTTATTCAAAGCGGTGAAAGATTGATTGATCGTTTCGAGTTTGTGACGGTGCCGCTGTTTGAGCAGGATGCTAGAAAATTTGTGCGCAATCAGGTACTATCTATGTATCCACTGTTGCCCACAATGCAGTATGTAGATCAGAAACTTATTCAACAGGTCATGACAGAACTCGCGGCTTTTTACGGTGAGAATGAGTACGCTTTAGGTCGACAGTTTAAATGGCTTAGGCTCTGTCTGAATCGAACAGACACAATTTCTGATATGGAGAAGGAGCGAATCCAGGAGGTGCTTATGATGTACAATCGCTTGTGGGAAGAAGATCCCGACGTGCAAAGAACAAGAGCTGTTGGGAGGAATGAGGGGATAATCGTCGGGAGGAATGAGGGCAAGTTGGAGAATCAGCGGGAGATGATTCTCTTATTGGTTGAAAAGCGCTTTCCTCACCTGAAAGAGATGGCTGAACAACATATCGCGCAGATTGGAGAGTTATCTGAGTTGCGAAGCTTATTTGATCGGCTTCTTCTGGAAACGAGCGAAGAGACTGTGCACACCCTTCTCCAACCCTCCTCGCAACACGATGCCTGACCCGTTCCCACCGGGCGGAGCAGCGCGGTGGGAGGCTCTCAGTACAAAGCCTCCCACCGCGTCTATAGGTCCACCATCAACGCTTTCAAGCGTCACGCAGGTAGACCGATGCACCATAGCCGTTATAGACAATGCGGAAGCCTGGCGGAAAGACGAATCGTTTGCCCTGCTGTACGGTCGATTGGTAGAGCCCCTTATCCGTCACCACCCAGATGCGAGCGTGGCGCGAGGCCACGGCGCGAAAGTCCCCCTGATTCAGCAGCGGTGCTGTGCCGGTTGGCGTGTCGGTGATCCGCCCATCCTTCTCAAACAGGTAGAGCGCTCGGTCCACCGAGAAGAAGTAGTCAAGATGACCGGCGTAGTAGCGCGTAATAATGGCCGGCGCGATCGAGATGACGATATCGCCCGGACGCCAGTGCTGCTGGATGTACGTTCCCGCATTGTCATAATCGACATAGCGGTGCCGATAGGTCAGGCCGGTCATACGACTGACGAACAGATTGTATCCGCTCAGCGGCAGTGCCGGCAGCACCAGCAGGCTCACACAGCACAGCACCGTGCTGCACGCGAACAGTATACGCAGCGGGTGCTGTGCTGGCCGGTAGGTCTTGCCCAGTGCGAGCTGTTGGCAACCAAAGCGCCAGAGTGCCCGCAGCCAGTATAGCAGCACATACGCGCCCAGCAGGTAGTAGACCGGGAAGAGCGGATAGATGTAGCGGTCAGCCGTCATCGTGAAGGCCAGCATCAACGTCAGGAATGCTGTGAGCGCAAACAGCGCACAGTACCTGGCTCGCTGGTCGCCACGATAG
>JAFMRP010000416.1 GCA_017354095.1 Ktedonobacteraceae bacterium | reverse complement strand
GTGAACGCGCTCACCCAGCGCGGCGATTTCTCCCGCCCACTCGTGGCCAGGCACGACCGGGTATTTATAATAGCCAGTGGGGCGCGTTCCCTGGTAGAGCTCGACATCGCTGCCACAGATGCCGACCGCGCGAGCGCGAACCAGCACATCATCGGGACCGATGAGGGGACGTTCCATCTCTAGAAGGCGCACCTGGCCGGGGCCTTCGATCGTAACTGCTTTCATTGCTTGCTCCCTGTGACGTGTATCTCCGGCATACCGGACAGTGGCTGATCGTAAGGCTACACCGCCTCTGCCGTCTGAACGCCGGGCATGCCGCAGAGAAAGTTTATTGTCAAATATAGTATTTCATATTGCCGGGGCATTGATCAATAGAGGGTAAGAAAAGCCTTTCTCGTTAAGCAGGTGTCAGTTCGGAGCAATTGAAAGAGCCAGGAGATGAAAAATATGTGTAGCACTTGTATTGAGCCAGAGATTTCTATATGATGATATCATACAAGATGATAATGTATTTGTCTTATTAACTCACCCAACGTGCGAATGAGCTTGTCGAAGAAAAGACCTTGATTGGAGACGGAAACAGGGAGAGGAGCAAACCGATGCTTTCACCATCTCAAGAGCCGTTTGATGAGCGCGAACAGGTGGTTTATCGAGCAGAACAAGCACGGAACGCGACCATATCAAAGTCGGGAAAAATAGATCCCATGGGCATGATGGGAAACATATTTGCCAGGGTAGGAGCCATGCTGATCGTGGCTGGTCTGTTGTTGGCCTCTCTACTTGGACTGATGGTTCCTGGTGGGTTTGACTTCTCCTTCCCTGTATCGGTGGGTGCGTGGGGCACGGGCCTGGTATTCTTGCTGCTGGGGCTGGCCCAACTCCTGTTGTTTCGCAACGTCGAGTCCGCCCGGGTCGTCGATCACTACTTCACGGCGTTTGTCAACCAGGACTATGTCACGGCGTTTCAGTATCTCGATCCAGCAATCAGGACACGTCCAGGCGAATCGGCAACACAGACCTGGTTCACCCGGCGCGCACAGGCGTATGATGATGAACGTGGGAAGATGACCAACTACGTCCTGAGAGGGTTCCATCTAAAGCCGAAAACCACATACACGGTCAAGGTGATACGGGGGAAGAGATCGTATCTCATCCATCTTTCTTTGTCGAAGAAAGACAATACCTGGAACATCGCTGGCTTTGATCTTTTCTAAAGAAAGGAAGTAGAAGCATGTTAGAAACGTTTGTTCCGATGCAAATCCAGACCAGCGGAGCCAGTATTCATGTCATGAAGGGGGGAGCGGGCTATCCATTACTGATGCTGCATGGATATCCGCAAACGCATGTTATGTGGCATAAGATCGCGCCGCGCCTGGCCGAAGAATTTACCGTGGTGCTGGCGGATCTGCGGGGTTATGGTGAGAGCTCGAAGCCGGAGGGGCAGCCTGATCACGCGAACTACTCGAAGCGAGCGATGGCCCAGGACATGGTCGAGGTGATGAGCCAGCTTGGCTACGAGGAGTTTTATGTTGTGGGGCATGACCGGGGAGCACGTGTGACGCATCGTATGGCACTCGACCATGGACAGCGGGTCAAAAAAGCCGCCGTGCTGGATATCGCACCAACATATAAGATGTATATGACCGCTGATAAGGAGTTCGCAACCGTCTATTATCACTGGTTCTTTCTCATCCAGCCTGCCGATCATCCTGAGCGCTTAATTGGCGCACAGCCGGAATACTACCTGCGCAGCCGGTTGGAGCGCTGGGGAGTCGATCCCTCGGCATTTACGCCTGAAGCGATGGCGCACTATATTCGCTGCTTTAGTGATCCCGCGTGCATCCATGGCACGTGCGAGGATTACCGGGCTTCCGCCAGCATCGATTTGCAGCACGATGAGGCTGATATGCAGCAGAAAGTGCGCTGCCCCCTGCTTGTTTTATGGGGAGAGAAGGGCTTTGTGGAGCGGAAATACGATGTTCTGGCAACCTGGCGCGAGCGTGCCGACGACGTGCAGGGCCATGCGGTCCCATCGGGACATTTTCTGGCGGAAGAGGCGCCAGAAGAGACGTACCGTGCGCTGCGGGATTTTTTGCGGGATACACCCATCATGTAAAACCTTCAGGCCACGTTGCGCGATGGGGTCATCCACGCAGAAACCGCAATCGCGCGACGTGATTATTTATAGGGCCGGCCCGAGCAATGTTTTATACTCACATTGCTTGTTACTTTGGGGCTGATGACAATTTATGTAGCGATACTCCTGTGATGCCTATCAGCAGGATCAAACATGAGCAGAGCGCCATTGCATCACGGAGAGCCAGCAAATGAAAGAGTGGGACCGACAGGAGCTGACCAAGCGCCAGACCTGCAATGCTGATCTGCATCCGCACGCTGTACACCTTGCCAATATGTTCAAGAGGAAACTCGGTCTGGATCATCTTGAGTAGAATCAGATCAGCCATCGGGCTGCCAAAGGCCGCAATAAGCGCACCACACATAGCAATGGTCAGCATGGGCGCAAAACTGAGCAACAGAAAGCCGAGGCTCAGAATCACCTGTCCAATATACATCGCATGCAGGGTATAGTGACGATTTGAGCCACCCACCGCAAACAGACTCAAGATGCTCCCAACGCCATAGACGCTGACCAGCAGTCCATAGGCTCCCGCATCTCCCTTCAGCACCGTGCTAACAAGTAGAGGTCCCCCCACCATAAACACAGCACTCCAGGCAATATTGCTCAGACCCAGACTGAGCAATGCCCACATCAGGCGTCGATGCTGCTTGAGCAATCCAAACATCTGCACCAGATCTGAGCCCAGGTTCCAACGCACCACCGCCGATTCCGCCTTCGCTGCTGGTTTCGCCACAAAGCGGGAGCCGAGCAGAAACAATGCGCACGCAGAGATACCAAAGGTGAAGGCATCCAGAGTAAAGAGGTGAGGCAGCGGAATCACTAACAAAATGAACCCCGTCAGACCAGGGCCAAGCAGGCGTGCCAGGCGCTGTGTGGCATTCATCAATGCATTGGTCGCCGAGAGCGCTTTGAGATCGCCCGCAAAGAAAGGGATACTGGCCTGGAGCGCAGGATCAAATAGAGATCCGGCAGCCTCAACAGTGATAGTGACACCCATCAAGACCCAGAAAGACACCTGACCAGACTTACCCGCATACAGCAGGAGCAGAGGCAAGAGACCAACGGCCAGAGCGCGTATGATATCAGTTCCAACCAGCGTCCAGCGCCGATTCCAACGGTCGGCCAGGATGCCGCCAAGCAGACTGCAGAGCAGCGTTGTTAACGAGCCAGCAGAGATGAGGATGCCGGCCGCCGAACCAACAAACTCGATTGCCATCCACACCAGGGCGACACTGTAAAACTGGTCCCCGATGGCAGACAGCAGCTGGCTACTCCATAACACCAATACATGCCTTTTACATAACATTCTTAACAGGCTCATGTACGAATGCAATCCTTTCACAGTAATGACATAGAGGCTTCGGAGAGAGCATACTGGATACAGTCTTATCAAACAAGCTAATAATGAATATAATCATTATTAAATTTCTGTATAGTCCAAAGGAGAAAAACATGGACATCGGCCAACTGCAGGCTTTCGACCAGATTGTTCGCCTGGGAAGCTTTAGCAAAGCAGCTCGTGCGCTTGGGGTTAGCCAACCAACCATCAGTGTGCGCATCCAGGGGCTGGAGCAGGCCATCGGCAGCGCACTTTTTTTGCGAGGAGGGAGCCGGATGGAACTCACAGAGCAAGGTATGCATTTTCTTCCCTATGCCCGGCAGGCGCTAGAAGCCTTAATGACCGGTGTAGAGATTACCCACCAGTCGATGCAAGGCAAACGTGGGAGCATCGTCATCGGGACACTACCCACCCTCACCACCAGTTTTTTCTCCTCAACGTTGGTGCGCCTGCATGCCACCCACCCCAACCTGGATATTACCATTCATACCGCCCATAATCAGCAGATAGTGGAAATGCTGCTCGATGGTATTATCAAGCTTGGTTTTATGGTCTGGCCCTTTTTCAGTCCTGAATTGACCGTTTTACTCCATATTCAAGAGCCGCTGCTCGTTGTAGCGCGAGCAGATCATCCTTTAGTACAGCGGCAACCCATTGCTGTCTCGGAGTTAGAAAAGCTGGCCAATCCGTTTCTACATGTTCACTGGAATGACGAAGTGAAACACTGGAAAGCCCAGCAGAGAGCGGCGGGCACAGTGGGCATGGATGTTCCTCCGCAGACGGCCTATGACCTGGTGCAGCAGGGGATCGGAGCGACGCTGCTCACCCATACAGTAGTTGCCAACGATCTAAAGGAGGGGAGGCTGGTAGAAATTGCGGTGCAGGGACTTCCATCATTCCGGCGTGAAAGTGTGCTTGTTAAGCATAAACGTGATGACAGGATGCCGCTGCACATCAAAGAGTTTATTCGTATTTTCCGTGAAGAAGCGAGGATATATTGCAAATGATAAAGGGAAGGCGGCGGGTTTCCCTGGCAAGGAAGCCCGCCGAGGCGATGAGGCTCCGCGCGGTTTAGCCTCGCAGGCCGGTGCCCGCAATGCCCTGCACGATCTGGCGCTGGAAGAAGAGGAAGACGGCCAGCAAGGGCAGGCCACCCAGCACAGCGGTAGCCATGATCTGGGCATAACGGATACCGTAGGAGGTCTGCACTGTGGACAGGCCCACCGGGACCGTCATCATATCATTGCCGGTAATGGCGATAAAGGGCCAGAGGAAGTTGTTCCACGATACCACAAAGATGAAGATCGCCACAGTCGCAATGGCAGCTCGTGAGAGCGGCATCCAGATCTGCCAGTAGATGCGCCAGCGGCTCGCGCCATCCATAATAGCGGCCTCCTCCAGCTCGTGGGGAATGCCATCGAAGAACTGCTTGAAGATATACACGGCTACTGGAGATGCGATCTGAGGCAAAATGATCGCCCAATAGGTGTCTACCAGTCCGAGCGACTGCATCTCCGCGAACAGCGGGACGATGAGCAGTTGTCCGGGAACCATGATACCCGCCAGGATAATCCAGAACACAATGCCCCGGCCACGGAACGGGATGCGCGAGAACGCGAACGCGGCCATGCTCGCCAGCAGTACGGTCGCGGCGGTAATGATCGCCGACGTCAACGCGCTATTGAGATACCACTGTGGCAAGCTGGTAGTAGCGAGCGTCTTCGTAAACGCCTCTAGATTGAAGTGGGAGGAGAGCCAGGTCACCGGAATAAGCGTTGTCTCGCCCTCTGGCTTGAATGCTGTATCGAGGGCCCATATCAGCGGCGCAAGCCAGATAATAGCCAGCACAATCAGCAAGGCCAGGGCTCCGCCATTCGCCAGCTGGTTCTTCCACTGCCTGCGGGACCTG
>JAFMRP010001573.1 GCA_017354095.1 Ktedonobacteraceae bacterium | reverse complement strand
CGCCATGATGCTGAGCTACTGGAAGATTATCTCAAAACAGAAACTGACTCCTTTATGCGCCAACGCTATACATTCTATCCGGCACAGAGTTGGCGGGACTGTGGCGAAGACTGGCAGGCTTACAAGACCTACAGAGAACGCGCTAAAATGGGTGGCTGGCATGAAGAAATCTACCTGTCACTGCTTTATGCTGCCCGATTGTTAAATTCCGAGAATGATTCAATCACAACTTTAGATCTCTACAAACAAGCAATCGCCGTCAATCCCAAACGTGCAGAAGCCATCCACGATGCTGCACGTATTTGCAGACTCAACCGCCTCTACAATGAAGGGTACGCGATTGCCAAGCAAGGTGTGCGCCTGCCACTATGGCGCGGATTGTTCGTCGAAGCGTGGATTTACGCATACGGCGTACTGGACGAATTTGCTCTCTGCGCCTATTACACGGACCAGCATGTCGAAAGTTGGCTGGCCTGCCAAATGATCTTACGTGGTGATGGTTTGACCGATGCAACACGCAAGCGTATTGAGGAAAATGCTGCGTTTGCAACGATTTAACGTACAGGACGTGGTGGTGGACGGCGCACACCACGATACTGTGGACGTGGCTGCGCCTGTGCAGTAGGTTGCACTGGCTGTGGCTGGGCTGGACGCTGTGCCTGTTGCGCAGCGCGCTGTTGCGTTGGTGTTTGTCTCAGTGTTCGTTGTGGCTGTGCTGCGGTTGGCTGTGGTTGCGCTGGCTGCGGACGCTGTGCGGCTGGCTGCGGCCTCTGTGGCTGTGCTGGTCTCTGAGGCTGTGCTGGCTGTGGGCGCTGTGGTGTTGGACGTGGTTGTGCTGCAGTAGGTTGTGGGCGCTGTGATGGCTGAGGTCTTGCCGGCTGAGCTTGGGCTCGCGCTGGCTGAGCACCATTATCGAGTTCAGCGGCTCGCCGCCAGACACCAACACGCCCATCAAATCGATACTGTTTGCCAGATCCTCTCGGGATATCACGAACATCGCCATCCTGTGGCTGCGGCTGTTCCTGTGTCTGTGCCATTGGTCATGCCTCCAAAGCGGCGATGCGGGATTCGAGATTGGCTAGTGCAGTCTGTACATCACTAGCGCCAGAAACTGACGGTGCGACAAGGATATTCACTGCTGGTGGCGAAAGATTAGTCGGATCAGCAATCGGAAACCAACCATAATCATAACGCGGAGGATCACCTAGTCCCATTGAAGCATTATTAATGCATATAAACACAATATTCGTTGTTGGCTCTATCCAAAATTTTCCATGATTAATCTGTCGCGCCGGAAGTGAAAAATTTGTCGGAGCCGCTGTTTGTGCCGTATTGAACAATGGAATCAGATTATCCCATGTCACCGCATATTCTGGACCTGTTGGCCCAGTGGCACCAGTAGCACCTATTCCAGTGGGGCCTGTCGGCCCAGTGCTTCCTGTCGCGCCTGTCGCGCCAGTCGGCCCAGTAGGGCCTACCATCTGCGCATCCTGTCCAGGCTCGCCAGTGGCTCCAGTAGGTCCGGTGGGGCCGGGCGGACCTACTGGACCCTGACCGCCCACTGAGCCGGTAGGCCCTGCCGGTCCAGTGGGTCCAGGTGCTGTTGATGCCAATCCAGTGGGGCCAGTGGGGCCTGCAGGTCCGGTCGAACCTGTGGGTCCAGTGGGTCCAGTGGGACCAACCATTGTCGCATCCTGACCGGCTGCGCCAGTAGCACCAGTGGCTCCGCGCGGTCCAGTGG
>JAFMRP010000415.1 GCA_017354095.1 Ktedonobacteraceae bacterium | reverse complement strand
ACTATTGGGCGCCTCTCCATTGGTGTTACCTTACTGGCTCTGACCGATTCGCTCTATGCTTATTTCACATTAGAGGGGATCTATCACACAGGGTTTCTACAGGACGTGGGCTGGCCCCTGAGCTGGCTTTTCATTGGCTGGGCCGTTCTGGGCTATCTCAATGACCTGGTGAAGCTGGCGAATCAGCGGCGTACTTATGAGCCGGTCAGGAGCGCTACGCGTCTGGGAAATACTGGCGCCGCGCTGCGTGCTATTGCTCCAGCTCTGATCGCACTTTTTACCTGTGGACTGCTCCTCTTTGCGGTGGCCTTGCGTAATACTGCACCACTCATTCAGGTTGTGTTTGTTTGTGCTGGCCTATTCCTGTTGCCGATCATTCGTCAGGCTTTGACGCTGATAGATAACCTTATGCTGAATGAGCGATTGCGCGTCGCGCTGGAACAGTCACAGCAGGCTTTCCAGAATAGCCAGCGTGAATTGTTATCGACGACAACGCGAGCCGAACAGTACGAGGAGTTGCGCTCTAGTATCGAGAATCTACAGAGTGTACATGCTCATCTATCGCGTGGAGACCTCTCTGCACGTGCTCAGGTGCAGGGGCCGCTGGCACCTGTAGCGCAAAGTCTGAATCTCTTAATCGAGCGTATGGGACGCTGGTCACAACAACTGCAGCAGAATCAGGTGATGGGACAGGAAGCGGAGCAGATTTACCGGGCGCTGGAGAATTTGAGCGAAGGGCAGTCTATCTCCAACCCCCCAGCTGCTCCAAGTTCTCTTCCAACGGGCCGTGCACTCTTTGCTGCCTCGCGCCTGCAAAACCGCCTGCAAATACGTTTCCGCCGCCTGCGCGAAACATCGGACTTGTTGGCATCACGGCTCAATATGCTGGGCGAACTCACGAAGCGGGGACGCCAGGGAGCAGGTTCCAATGTCTCTCCTCAAGTGGAACAGGCATTTTTTCAGCTAGAAAAGAGCATTGGGCACAGTCGAGATGTGCTTAAGGATTTACAGGCGCAAACGGTTGGCTACGTACAGGAAGTAGGCCCGAGACGATCAGCCAGCGTGCGAGCACCTGGTGTTTCGTCGCCAGGTGTAACCCCTATCCCCAGAAACTACACTGCGGACCTGGGCAAATTTCCACCAAGAGGCGAGTAGCTGTGTTTGTTTGATTAAGGTCGCTATGCAATGATGCATTTGTATACAGGATGTAGCTACAGGAAAGGAGAAGTGGCGTTGCTCCATTGTATGGAGTAGGGACCTAACGCCACAGGTGGGTAGGATGAATGTCTGCTTGAACCCATCAGGTGGGCACATTGCATCGCAGAGAAACGAACCAGATTTGATGTGCACAACTCCGAATTGTGGCTTCCTCGTGGCGGGGGCGTTAATTGAGCACTGGCAGATTAAAAACTTTGTCAGGCGCCACGGTACTGCCGATTCGTATATTGCAACTGGGGCTCAGGAACGAAAGTTTGTGAAAGTAATCAGGCACTGTCCTCCAGGATCTTTGATGCGCCTGGAACGATTGCTTGCGCTTCAGCATCCATATATTCATCAGTGTCAACATACTGGCCGGATTAACCAGGAAAATTCTCTCTACTTTCTTTCGCGCTATGAGGAAACTGGCTCTCTAGCTCGCTACCTGCACGCTGGTGTGTCTTTGCCTGTAGCCACTATCGCATCGATTGCGCTGCAAGTAGCCCAGGCACTCCAGTATGTGCATGAGCAAAATCTGGTGCATGGCTATCTTCGCCCCGAAAATTGCCTGGTCGTAAGCCCTACAGCGGTGCAGGTGAGCGACTTTTACCATGTGTTTCTTACCAGAGAGGCTGGCATCGCTCCTTCTCTTTATACTGCTCCTGAACAGCTGCAGGGAACAATTCTTTCGGTATCTGACCAGTACGCCCTGGCGGTAGTGATCTGCCAATTACTGGCCTGTCATCTCAACGCGCGAATGATAAAGACAGATAACATGCAGTTGCAGAGACGACCGGTAGACTTACCACTGGAGACGATACTGGCAACACTTCCTACCACGATACAACAAACGTTGATCCGGGCTTTGAGTCCCTCACCAGCTCAACGTTTTCCTGATATTCTAGAATTTGCTTATATGTTGTACGCTGCTCTGGGTCAGGGCCAGCCGAGTGGATCCTTAAAGGCCCTATCTGCTCCTGGCGTGGTTCCTACACCTCCCCCTTTCCCGGCTGTGCAGGCATCGAACAGCGGCCCGCTATCAGCACTTTCCCCTTCTTCACCTGGGAGATATTTGGGCGATCTGCCGAAGCTGAGAAATCAGCCTCAACCTTCCCTACAAGACACTCCGAGCCGCTTGCCTGGTCATACTACCGAAGTCAGTGTCGTACGCTGGGCCCCGGATGGCATCCACCTGGCATCTACTGGTACAGATCGGCGTATTATGATCTGGTTTGCTCGGCAGCGCATTGGTACACCTTTGGGTACGATCAATGGCCATGAGGCTACCGTGAATGCTTTGAGCTGGTCACCAGATGGACGTATGCTGGCTTCGGCGGCCGAGGATGCCTCTATTCGCCTCTGGCAGATCATAACGACCCCTTCATTTCAGGTGCATGCCGGGCCAGGATGGTGGGGACATGACGGAGCGATTACAGCTCTGGAATGGTCACCACAGGGAGGAAGACTTGCATCTGGAGGACGGGATCAGATGCTGCGTCTATGGGATATACAGGGCAACAGTCAGGCGTCATGGCAGGCGCACAGCCGGGGAGGCATCACAGCACTGGCCTGGTCTGGAAACGGCCAGGTGCTTGCTACTGGCGGAGCGGATCGCCAGATCTATCTCTGGGATGTGAGTAGTGGCGCCCGCATAGGACATTTCACAGCTCACACAGACGAAATCCGTTACTTGCGTTGGAGCCCTCAGGGAAGGCTGCTGGCGTCCAGTGCTGGTAAAAAAGATCCTCAAATACAGTTGTGGGATGTGCAGGAGAAGCGGCGGCTAATCGCGTTCTCGGGCCATAAACGTGAGGTTGTTGGCCTGTTCTGGTCAGCTGATGGGAACTGGCTCATCTCTGTCAGCGCTGATCGCATCATGCGCTGTTGGAATACCGTCCAATTATCAGGTGCCTCGCCTGGTGCGTCTATTGCGATGGAGGGGACGCCATTGACGATGGATGGGACCGCCGCCACTCATCTGCTTGCTCTGGGTACTTCAGATATGCTGGTGCTGTTGCAGCAACTGCAAAGCTGACCTGACATGCGTATATATGCTAATCCCATTATCTAAGTGGCAGATGCCATAACAGACATTTACAACCCTATCCCTTTTTATTATTTTCTTTTAGTTAGAAAGCGAGAACTTTTAATGAGTGAAGCTGCAACTGAGGCAAAAAACACTCAGGAGGAACAGCTGTCGATATCGACCGGATTTGAGGTGGTCGGCATCGAGCGGATTCCCGAGGGAGAGCGTCACCATACACAACTGGCGGATACCATGTTGCTGTGGTGGTCAGCCAATGCTGTGGTTGTCACTGTATCGCTAGGTGCCCTGAGTTTCTATTATGGATTGGGTTTCTGGGGATCAGTCGCAGTTATTATTGCCTTCAATATCCTGGGTGCGCTTCCTGTAGCGTTTCTGAGCACGTTGGGCCCGAAAACGGGCCTGGCTCAGATGCCGTTGGGGCGCTTTGCATTTGGCTTCCAGGGAGCGAGGGTGACCTCGTTTCTCAATGCCCTGACAGCTATTGGCTGGAATGCTGTGAATGCGGCTATCGGTGCTACTCTGCTGACATCCTGGAGTGGCGGCAGCCTGCCCACCTGGTTGGGATTAATCATTCTGGTGATCGCAACGGCTCTGCTCAGTACCTTCGGCTACTTTATTATGCACCGCTTTGAGCGTTTCGCCTGGATACCCATGTTCGTCCTTTTTGGCTATGTCTTGTTCGCGAGCGTTTCCCACTTGAATGTTGGAGTTCCCACTACTGCCAGTGGCGCAGGGCTATTGGTTGGCATTTTGACCTTTGGTGGCGCTGTCTTCGGCAACGCGATTGGCTGGTCATCGTATGCGGCGGACTACACTCGTCATCAGCCGACCAGTATTTCTTCCAGGAAAGTCTTTCTCTATTCTTTCTTTGGCATGTTTATTGTGACAGTGCTTCTGGAGAGCCTGGGCGCGCTGCTGATAACCGGCCTTCCGGCCAATACTCAGGCTTTGCCTGATACCGGCTCTTTGATCTCTCAACTGATCGGCAATGGTCCTGTCCAGAGTGTGGTGCTCCTGCTGCTGGCGGTCAGCATCATCCTGAATAATGCTCCAACCGACTATAGCTTCGCGCTCTCGCTGCAGGCCGTTGGCGTAAGGGTGAAACGCTGGGTCCTTACCATTGTTGGCGCGGTGGCCTACCTTGCCGTCGCGCTGGTGCTGCAGGCTAACCTCAATCTTAATCTGATGGGCTTCCTGCTGATGATGGCCTACTGGCTGGGTGCCTGGAATGCTATTGTCCTGCTGGAGCATGTTATTCGCAAAGGCGTGTACAAGGCGGAGGATTACACCAACCCCAGCAAACTCCCTGTTGGAATCGCGGCTATTGTTGCTCTGGTTGTTGGCATCGGCATTGCTCTGCTGGGCGTTAATCAGGCTTCGGTGATTGGCTATGAGGGACCGCTGGCGAAGCTGCTGGCAGACGCTGACGTTGGTTTCCCACTGGCGGTTATCGTCGCTGCCGTTGTCTATTATCCCCTGCGGCGCTGGGAAATGAAGAAGTACGACCGCTAACCCTTCTTTCTAAACTTCAGATAAAACGGCCTGGACAGGAAGTCCAGGCCGTTTCGCTATCTATTCTTTTCTCCATTTAGCGCTGCAGTGTGCAGGTGAACTCGGTATATTCGGCGATGATCTCAAAACCCAGCCGCTTGTAGCAGGCAATGGCGCTGGTGTTGTCAGCTTTGACGTTCAGTCCTATATGATCAACGGTTGCATACAATGCCTGGCTTAGACTGGCGCAGACTGTCCTGCCCAGGCCCTGACCACGTCGGTTTGGATGAGTGGTGACATTGCCGAGAGCGGCCACACGATAGCGCGGTGAGTAGACGTGAATGCCGGCGATGCTGACCAGCTTTCCCTGCTGCCGAATGCCATAGTAACATTCTGTTTCTAGCATACGCGGATCAAAACTGTTGTTTGGGTAGCTTACTCGGTAAAACTCCTCTACCTCCGCGCGATCGGCGGTGGAGAGTTGGATGACGTGCTCGGTATCGATCGCATTCAACGCTGCGGGATGGCGGAGCGCCATTTTGTAGTGCAGACCATGTGATTCCAGGTGGTAGGAACCGGAGAATGCCTGCTCGACGCCTGGACTGAGGTGTACATACAATTGCCGTGGCAATAGTACTCGAAGCGATCTGATAAG
>JAFMRP010001572.1 GCA_017354095.1 Ktedonobacteraceae bacterium | reverse complement strand
ACTCACGGCGCGAGCCGCCTCCCGCCTGGTCCGGGTCGAGGAAGTCCCGGATAGGACAGGTCCCAAATTGCTGCCCGATCGGACAGGACACGACCGGACAGCGGACAGCAACAAGAGAAAGGGACCGGACCGGACAGCGAAGGTAAGGGGACACCAGACAGGTGGACAGGACACGACTGTGGACAGCACCATCACTGACCAGACAGGACACGACCAGAGAGCCGGACAGGGGACAGCAGACAGGTCAACCAGGACGGGACACTGGACACGTCCACTGACCGGACCGGACAGCGAAGATCAGATACCGGACAGGGGACACCGGACAAGAACACCCGGAAGTGTGGACAGGACAGCAGACAGTGGACAGGGAACAGGGCAGGACAATCTCACCCGGGTGAGAGCATATCTGGCAGGACACCCTGGCGCGAGACAGGTGGACATCGCCCGTGCCCTGGACATCTCCACTAAGACCGTACAGCGCTGTCTGTCTCGTCTCGCCAAAGCGGCAGAGGAACCGGACAGTGAGGATGACCCGCCTGATCTGCGCATTGTCCGCTAGCACACTAAAGAAAGGACAAGACAAGGGGAGCCAATAGTCTTTCTCCGTCAAAGCGGGTGCCGGGTGCGATCCCCGGCAAGACTTTAATAAAGAGGCACTATGATACCATAAACATGGGGCACAAAAAGAATAATGAAAGAAGAAAGGAAGAAACCATGCAGTTAGTTGAGCAACACGTGATCAAGCGGGGTGATCCACGCTATGCAATCATTGATGAAGCGGCCTTCAAGTCGAAGAACCTCTATAATGCGGCTAACTATGAGATACGGCAATCATTTATCCATGGAGGCAAGTATCTTAACTACAACGCTGTCCAGCGGCGGATGCAGCACCATGATGCTTACACAGCCTTGCCAGCCAAAGTAGCGCAGCAGGTGTTGATGCTGCTGGACAAAAACTGGAAAAGCTACTTCAAAGCCTGCCAGGCGTATCGGGAGGACCCCTCCAAGTTCCTGGGTCATCCGAAACTGCCCAAGTACAAGGACAAGGTCAAGGGACGTAATATCCTGGTCTATACCGATCAAGCCGTCAGTAGGAAAGCGCTCAAGAAGGGATATGTCCAGTTATCCATGTTATCGATTAAGGTGAAGACGAAGCTCACCCAGATTGATCAGGTACGGATTGTGCCGCGTAACGGCTATTATGTCGTTGAGGTCATCTACGAGCGCAAAGAGCAGCAGGCTCAGGTAGATCCGAGCCTTTACGCCGGGATCGATATCGGCGTAAATAATCTTGCGGCCATTACCTCAAACAAACCGGGTTTTGTGCCCCGATTGGTCAATGGCCGCCCGGTTAAATCGATCAACCAGTACTACAACAAGCGCAGAGCACAGTTGCAGAAAAAGCTTGGCAAAACCGGTAGCACAAAGCGTATGGAACACTTGACCAACAAGCGCAACCGTCGTATCATGCAGTATCTGCATACGTCCAGCAGACGTATTATTGATCTGCTTGTGTGTGAGGGGATCGGAACATTAGTTATCGGCAAGAACCCGAACTGGAAGCAGGCGGCAGAGATGAGCAAGCGCAGTAATCAGAATTTCGTTCAGATACCACATGCACGTTTTATCGAGATGCTCTCCTATAAAGCCCAACTCGTAGGGATACGAGTGATCATCACCGAAGAGAGCTATACCTCGAAATGCTCCTTTCTGGACAACGAGCCAATCTGCAAACGTGAGTA
>JAFMRP010001571.1 GCA_017354095.1 Ktedonobacteraceae bacterium | reverse complement strand
ACTACTTCCTGACTGCCGCTATCAGTTGCCTATCAGGCATTATCTACCTGAGTGTGGTCGCGCCCTCGCTCGGCCCCTACACCCTCTGGATCACCATCGGTATTCTTGTATTGCTCGGCCTCCTGAACTGGGTCGGCATCAGCGAGAGCGCCAAAGTGAGCCTGGTGGGAGCGGTTATCGCCTTTGTGAGCGACATCGCAATTCTCTTCACAGTTTTCTCACACATCTCGTTCGGCGAATTTCTTTCGTTGTTCTCACGTATGTTTGCTGGTCAACAATTGACCTGGGAAGCGCTGCTGGCCGGTTTTGCCGGCTCCTTCCTGGCATTCTCAGGCCTGGAAAGTATCTCGCAGCTCTCACCGGTCATGAAGCACCCACACAAGAAGGTCGCCGGACTGGCAATGGTGCTGGTTGTGCTGACCATTGGCCTGACCAGCCCGCTCCTGACTCTGTTCTCTACCATGCTGCTGGATACGAAAACGGCCAATCCTGACCAGTTCATCTCGCTGCTGGCCGGTCACTGGGGCAACACCGTTCTGATGATCGAGGTGGCTATCAGTGCCGGAGCGCTGCTGATCTTCGCCAGCAACACCGCCATTATCGGCGCCTATCACGTTTTCATGGCACTCTCGCGCATGGAGTTTCTGCCAGGGGGGATCTTGAAGCGCAACAAGCTGCGCAACACGCCCCACTTCGCCATCGCGCTGGCCACTGGTATACCAATCATCATTTTGATCGTGGTCAAAGGCAACATCACCGAGTTGGGTGACATGTACGCATTCGGCCTGCTAGGTGCCTTCTCGCTCACCTGCCTGGGTCTGGATATCGTGCGCTATCGCGATTGGCACCGAGCCATTTCGCGGAAGCTCAGCGCACTGGCGCAAGTGGCGCTCTCCAACGATTACAGCCAGTTAAGCGACGAAACCGCGGCAGCCTACAGCACGATCGAGAAAGAGGGCCGACAGCAACGGGCGAGGCAGGACAGCACAACACTGGTTGAGGAGGAAGAGACATTTGGCTTCTGGTTCAAAGTCAGTTTCTTCCTGGGCATTTTAACCACCTTCCTGGTGATCATCGCCTGGTCAACCAACCTGGTTACCAAGCCTCTGGCGACTGCTTTCGGCGGCGGAGTGACGGTGCTTGGCCTGCTGGTGGCGTATATCAACTACACGCGGCAGCAGAAGGCAGGCAGGGTGCCAGTGCCGGTGGTAGTCACACGGCTCGACGAACGCACACCCACAGCGGTACTGGCTGTGCTCTCGCCGGACAACCCTTACAACGATGCTGTTATTCGCGCGGCAGTTCACAGCGCCGATGCCGAGCGACCCTTGATCTTCCTCTACCTGGGACGGCACAAGGCACGCGAAACCGCACCGCGCATGCTGGAGATTGTAGATCCCTACCTGGAAGATCAGCAGGCCAAGGAATGCTTCGGGAAGGCCGAAAGCCAGGCGCAGCACGCCAAGGTGCCGAGCCGGCGTTATGTCTATCTGCAAGATGGCCCTGACCTTGTCACCCAGATCTGGCAGCTCGTGCGCCCGCACGACACAGTGATTCCTTCGTCAGAGAACGAGCGTTTCCAGGATATCAACCCGGACCGCGTGCGCTACGAAGTTACTCCTAACGGGAAGGTTGCGCACCTGATCAAAACGTGGTAAAGGACGGCACGGGGTCGGCAGGCAGCGAGCCGGCCCCGCAAGGTCGGGCTGTTGGAGAGGGTAAAGGCAGACAGTTTTTTTTAC
>JAFMRP010001570.1 GCA_017354095.1 Ktedonobacteraceae bacterium | reverse complement strand
TCATGCTCAAAGCCGTCGCGGGTGGTGGGGGTCGTGGTATTCGCCTGGTGAAATCGCCAGAGGAGTTTGAGCGTGCCTTTACTATCGCGCAGAACGAGGCGCGCGAAGCTTTCCGCGATGATGGTATCTACCTGGAGCGCTATGTAGAGCGTGCTCGTCATATTGAGATTCAGGTGCTGGTCGATAATTATGGGCATGGTGTTCACCTGGGGGAGCGTAACTGCTCCTGCCAGCGGCGCAACCAGAAGGTGCTGGAAGAGTCGCCCAGCCCGCTGCTGCCACGCGAGTTGTGTGATGAGATCGGCATGAAAGCGGTGCGCGCGGTCGAGGATGTAGGATATCGCAACGCTGGCACGCTCGAATTCCTGGTGGACGAGCAGAACCGCTATTATTTCATGGAAATGAATACCCGGCTGCAGGTTGAGCATCCCGTGACCGAACTGGTGACGGGATTGGACCTGGTCAAGGAACAGATACGTATCGCTGATGGTCTGCCTCTGCAGTTGAAGCAGGAGGACATCAAATTTCGTGGGCACGCCATTGAATGTCGTATCACTGCCGAAGATGCCAGCAAGGATTTTCGTCCACAGACCGGTGTTGTCGAGCGCTATTTACCGCCGGGTGGTCCTGGCGTGCGCGTTGATAGCCATCTTTACGCTGGCTACGAGGTACCTCCTCACTATGACTCTCTGCTGGCCAAATTGATCGTGTGGGGCGAAACGCGTGAAGCGGCGATCGCACGCATGCAGCGAGCGCTTGACGAGTTCGTCATCGATGGCCTCGCCACAACGATCCCCTTCCAGCAGCGTCTGCTCAAGCATGAGGGGTTCATCCGTGGCGACACCTATACACGTTTCTTACAGGAAGAGGCCGTATCTTTAGGGATCTAGCTCCCTACGCAATGATTAAGAAGACATAGAGGAGGTTGGACTATATGTCTAGGGTAGTTGTCACCGGGATGGGTATGGTGACATCGCTAGGTAGTGACCTTGCATCATCATGGGAAGCATTGTGTCAGGGGAAATCTGGCGTTAGCGAGATTACCGCGTATGATACGAGTAAGCATCGTGTGAAGTTCGGCGCCCAGGTGAAGGACTTCGATCCCACGCCTTATATGGACCGAAAAGAAATACGGCGCAACGATCCCTATGAGCACCTGGCCATTGCTACGGCGAAGCAGGCGCTTGCCCAGGCAAAACTGGAAATTACCGACGACATTGCTGATGACGTTGGTGTATATATTGGCAGTGGTATTGGTGGGCTGACGACGCTGCATGATCAGTTCCGCGTGCTGCATGAAAAGGGGCCGGATCGTATCAGCCCGCTTTTCATCAATATGATGATCATCGACGGCGCGGCTGGCGTAGTCTCGATCATGACCGGCGCCAGGGGTCCAAACTGGGCCGCGGTTTCGGCCTGTGCCACCAGTGGTAATACCGTTGGCGAGGCCTGGGAGACGATTCGCCGAGGCGATGCCAAAGTGATGATTGCCGGAGGAGCGGAGAGGGCGATTACGCCGATTGGCATGGCGGCATTTGATAATATGCACGCGCTATCACGCCGCAATGATGATCCGCAGGGAGCGAGCCGGCCCTTTGATGCTACGCGCGATGGCTTTGTGATGGGTGAGGGCTCGGCGATGCTGATCCTGGAGGACCTGGAGTTCGCGAAAGCACGCGGGGCCACGATACTGGCCGAGCTGGTTGGTTATGGCTCTACCGGAGATGCTCACCATATTACCGA
>JAFMRP010001569.1 GCA_017354095.1 Ktedonobacteraceae bacterium | reverse complement strand
GTAACTGGTTTTGTATTATGGAAAGCGCTCACGTCGGCCTGTTTCTCGAAGATGTGTTTGGGCACAATGTTGAAAGCAGAGCCCCAGGTGTAGACACCCATCACCGTGGCGAAGTCATAGGCCGGGCTCACTGTCTCAACATCGAAGGTATACTTGTCGATTTTCTGGTAGGACTTCACGTAGCTGGTGATAGTGCTGATGCCAGAGTAGGTCAGTTTCGTCTTGTACTTGAAATACGTATCCAGCGTGTAGATAACATCGTCGGAGGTGAATTCGACCCCGTCGCTCCAGTAGATACCCGGCTTCAGCTTGACGCGGAACTGGGTGTGCTGGCTGTTCAGCGCCTCTGGCAGATCGGCGGCCAGTTCGCCATAGGGCTTACCGGTGGCGGTATCCATCTCCCAGAGATAGCCCCAGCCCAGTTCACGGAAGCCGCGCCAGATGGCATAGTTCATAAGAGGGTTCATGAGGTCGGGGGTGTTGGTCTTGCCATCAAAGGTCTGGAAGATGAGCGTTTGATTCCTCGGCGTACCGACAGAGGTAGTCGAGGAAACCGGCCCCTGCGTCGATGGGGTCACACAGGCGCTCAGGGTCAGCGTAATGAGCGCAAATAGAAGGATTCGAGTCAAAGGCGATGACTTATTTTCCATATCGCTACCTCCTTAGATAGCATCTATGCCCGGCACCGGGCGACGAACGCCGATATCTGTGGCGATTGCCGTGTATTTGCCTGTTCCTGGACGCTTGATCGACAGCGATCACCTCCTTCCTCGTTATCACTCTGTCGCTATTGAATATATATTCAGCATTGAAATTATATCGAGGACGATGAAAGTATACTCAGTCGTGGGAGCGATTGTCAAGGGTTTATCCTGGCAAAGACGCTTCGTACCTTGTTCCGTGGGGGGAACAGAGAAGGGCCGTGTTGCGACAAATAAACTCGTTCGGGAGGAAATCCATGAGCTATCTCAAGGGCGAGATGGCTCATTTATGTGTTCTTTGGTAGTGGTTACTTCCAATCCGTTCTTGTACGGCTGGCAGGCCGCTGGCTTCGCGAAACAACTGGAAGAACTGGTCGCCGCGTACAACAACGCAATTGGAATTGAGGTGCTGAGCCACATAGACCGCATCAGAAGCCGGAACATTCCATCCGTTGAGCAGTACGGAGATAAACAGGGGAGACGTGCCATCCCAGCCAGCGATACTTTGCTGGATTTGCTGTACGGCACGGTCCCTGGTGCTGCCCCAGTACATCGTCGCGACGGGAAAATCTTGCGCCATCACGACTGTTTGCGCCTGGCTGCTGGCGTTGAGAAGGAAGAGTCCGTCCAGGTTCATCTGGTTGCGATAGGCCCGGGCTACATAGTCGGGCAGTGTAGACCCCGTATCGAGCACATATACGGTGCTCAACCCTGCCTTACGCAGGTAGTGGTCTGACTGTCGCAGGAAGGTGTTCAGATGATCCTGAGGCCACTGTGACGGGTGGAAGTATCCTACGCCAGAGGGGCCTGCAGCCAGCAAATCGTTGGGGGTTGCTGTTTTCTGATAGTGACTGAGGATTATGGGGGCGGCGTCCTCAAGTACTGGATTGATAGTCCAGTTCAGCGGCGCATGGCCTCGGGCCGGATCGTCCCAGGTCTGGCGCATATAGTGCTCGTTGTACTGGATATTGTCCCCATCGCTGACGGTAAAGGTGATATAGATTTTGTTAGCGAGTGGTGGTGCCGCAGTCTTCGTTTGCTTG
>JAFMRP010001568.1 GCA_017354095.1 Ktedonobacteraceae bacterium | reverse complement strand
CTTAAAATCCTATACTCCACCTGGACACATTCTCAGCATCCTTTAGTGACTTTATTGGCAGATTCCACGATCCTCAATTTTTCCCCCACCAATGGATAAGAAGTACTATTTTCAAATATTTTCCCTGGGGGAAATACTCATTTCTAACGATATGCACGGTTTGCAGCAATTCTTATACTACACTTAGGCGCTTTAGATCATTTTTAAGGTGTGGAGATGAATGTATGCAAGTCTCTCAGAGACCAATTTTTCGTGACAAAGTCGTAAAACACTATATGCAGCGGCGGCAAAAGGACTCGCTGCCACGTTTTATCTCCTGGCCAATCCCCATCTTTTTATGGCTATTACTGGGTATCTTGCTGGCGGGATGTGTGTATGCCTGGTATGAGGAGGTTCCGATATACGTCAATGCGCCAGGCATGATCGTGAACGCCACAGGCCTGATCTCGCAGAAACCGAATAGTGCCGTTGCAATGCTACTGTTGTCACCGCAACAGGCCAGCCACCTGCACGTCGGGCAACCCGTCAAAGTGCAGGTCGGCAGCACGGCTGGACCAGAAATTGACAGCACCATTGCCGCCGTCGAACCCGGCGTTGTCAGCCCTTACGCGATTCGTAAACGTTTTGGTCTGGGAGGACGAGAGGCACTTATGGTGGCACAGCCATCAGTGGTGGTCCTGGTGAGCCTGGAGGCTCTGTCACCCACTATCTACGCAGGTAGCGTGCTGACGGCCCGCGTAGAGATAGGAACACAACGCCTTCTCGCGTTTCTACCTGGGTTGGGTAGTCTGGTTGGAAAGTAGGAAAGGTAGATAATGACCAATAGTAATCTGAAGGTGAAAAAAATACGCCTGGATGCTATGACAGGCAAAATGCAAAATATGCATCCGCCTCAGCCACAGCATCCAAAAGATACCGAAGCCAGAAGTTTCAAGGAGACCGGAGGAGACCGGCAGGCCATGCCGTCGCTGCCAGCAGGGTCTCCGCAGGCACTACCTCGGCGCATGGCCTTGCTCTCTCTGCCACAGCGGCAGATAGCTCCGCCCATGCCAATCGCGAAAGCGTCCCCGCCGCAAGCCATCGCGCAGGAAGCCGCGCCAAAGCCCGCTCAGCCACAGAAGATCCAAAAACCCTCTCACTGGCTTCTTACACTATTGCGCCGGATGTGGCGCAGGCGTGTACCAGAACTGTTACAGATGAGCCAGATTGAATGCAGTTTGACCTGTCTGGCTATGGTCCTGAGCTACTATGGCCGTAAAACCTCCGTAGCAGAGCTGCGTACCCGCTACGGGGTCGGACGCGATGGTATGTCGGCGCGCAACATCGTCAAAGCGGCGCGCGATTATGGCATGCGCGTGCGTGCCATCTCCCTGCAGAAGAACGACTTCAGCCACGTGCATCTGCCGGCCATCGTTCACTGGAACTTCAATCACTATATCGTTGTCGAACGCTGGACCCCCAAACAGGTGGATATCGTCGATCCAGCCGCGGGACGCAGGCGCATCACAGGCGAAGAGTTCGATGAAGGCTTCACCGGCATCATCATTCTGCTGGAGCCAGGTTCGAATTTTGAACGCGTAGCTCCCGCCTCGACGGTCAACCTGCGCTCATATATCTCGAGTACTGTGCGCCAGGCCCCCGGTACCATTGTTCAGGTGCTGGTTACCTCCGTTCTGTTACAGATGCTGGGCCTGATATTTCCGCTGCTTACCAAAGTCGTCGTTGATCAAATCCTTCCCTCCAGA
>JAFMRP010000414.1 GCA_017354095.1 Ktedonobacteraceae bacterium | reverse complement strand
TTATCCTGCACTCGATCCTGAGCCTGCTCTCCCAGAGCAGATTCTTCTTCAATTTCGCCAGGCTCCATCTGTGACATACGTGCCTCTTTGCTCAGGAGGAAGAGCAGGATCGCTGCCCTCCCTCTGTGATACACCCCCACCCAAACCTCATAGAGGATATGCTAGTCCGCTATTATAACCCTATCATAGGGCGCGCGAGAAGCAATTGCAAGAGGATATACCATCCAGCACCTGCACCTCCTGCGCAAACTCGCCACGCTGCACCCTGGCAAGCAGCCTGATCCAGGCGAGACGCTGTGACAGGAACACAGGTAAGGCAAAGGTGTATGGCACATCATGATCACCCCCAACCCCCATTTCTATGGCCAATCGCTTCTGGTACATGATGTCAGCGCCTCGCTCGCTACTAAGGAAAACGGTTTGTACATCACGCTTCCCCGCTGGCAATGCACAGCCAGCAGCCTCTGTACTGTTCGCCAACGCCAATAACTCATTCAACCCTTCAGGAGATGAAGAGGAGAACACCCGCAAGCGATCCCGCGGGATTGCACGATAGAACCAGAAAAAACGCGATACACCCTCTTGTGAAGTCAACCTGGTCGATTTCCATTGCCAGGCCGCTGATACCTGCTGCTTCCAGGCTATGCGGTAATACATATACATCATACCCCTTTTTTTCTCTATATATCTACACCAGCGATAGCAGAAAGTATAGATGTATCAGACAAACCACGCATGGGTATGATTACCCAGATTCCCGGGCAGGTGAGGAGAACCTATTTCACGAGCGAAGCTATGAACGCAGCCTCTCTACTTTGTCACGTAGCGATAGTAGCGATCCGCTCAGTTGCGCAGCCTGCGTACGTATCGCTTCTGTCTTCTGCTGCTCCATATGTACAGCCTGCGTGTAAGGAGCAATGGCATCCTGTAGACGATTCAATGCGCTCTGTAGTTCTTTATCGATCTGTGTCCCCACCACGGAACGCAAATGCACCTGCAATCGCTGCATCTGTTCGTCAAAGCGTTGCCTGATCTGCCTGTGTCTCAGTGGAAGCGCGCACAGCCCCAGACCCAACAGCATCGCTCCCGCCAGTACGCCACTCAGGTCGGCCAGCGCCGTACCCATCGTCGCTACAAGTACAACCCCCAGACCAACGCCACTGACACCAGCAACGGCCATCTGCATCACCGTGCTTCGCAGACAACTGGAGATCTCATTGGCCTCAACCTGGTGATCATATGTTCGCACAGCCGCGCTGGCACTCCTGGCAACCGACTGCAGCACGGCACGACGATCATCGTCAATTTGCTGACTGGTTGAACTGGCTTCGCCATCATGTCGTAGACTATCTGGCTGGCGCTGGCTCAAATACGTGATGACGTGCTGCCGGAGCTGGTGCTCTTGCTCAACTATCCAGCCGATCATATCTTGAATAGCATAGTCAACACGCTGGGCACTATCGCCAATCACCTCCTGGCAGAACTCGTCACGGATACGCTCGACATATACGAGGTTAGAAATATGGTCTAAACGCATTATCCTGGCAAAGAAGCGATCGCCACGTTCACACATATCCTGCAGAACTTTTTCGATGTCACTCAGACGATATTGGACGTTTTTCGTCATATACTCTCGATAAAAACGCACCTGAGTCTCTATATAGAAAACCGTGCGCGTATCCTCGGTCAACGACTTGTCCTGCTGTTCTACCGCCTGCTGTGCTGTATCGATCAGACGTGACATGACCCCGAGCATGCTCAGTAATTTCAGGCGTACGTATTCCTCTCGATACAATGTGCGGCAAAGGTGGCTCTCCAACTCGCCAACGCGACTGCTCTCCCACAAATTCACAGCTCCGTGCCCAACAGCACTGCCAGCTTGCCGGGACAGCAGCGCTGAGACAGGAAATATCTCCGGTTGAAAGCCAAGCACTCGCTCACAATCCGCACGTATAAATCTTATGGTGTCTTCGAGCGTACCAGGCGTAGGTAAAAGGTCGATCTTATTCAGGACAATGACGAGCTTTTTCTTCCAGGCACGAATATGCTCCAGAAAAGCACGCTCATTCTGTGAAAATGAACGATCGGCCGCGGTGACAAAGAGGATCAGATCGCTGCGGGAAATGAAGCTCTTGACAGAACCCTCTGGCTCGCCCTGTATCGCACTGATTCCGGGAGTGTCGACAATGCTGATATCATGCAGAATGTCAGCCGGACAATACAACTCAAGCACTCCCTCCGCCTGCTGGCTCTGCGAGCGCTGCTGCCCATACTGTACTATTGTAGGCTGGTAGGTTGTTGGAATAACTCCCTCCTCCAGTACCTTCTCACGCAGCAAGGCATTAATGCAGGCCGATTTGCCAGCATTGAACTCGCCCACCACCACCAGGAGAAAGAGATGATCCAGGGTCTCTGTAATCTGGCGCAAGGTCGCTAGATGGATCTCCTCACTATCAAAGGCGCCCAGGCACTCCTGCAGCCCGGTGGCAATATGCCTCTCCTCTTGCAATAAGGCACGCTGTCGGTCTTGCAAAACCACTCTGGCCATACTTCAATTCCTTCATCTTTGCTAGCGTTGCAAGCATGCGAGTACTTCTGCTTACTATAACGGATTTGCTCATGCAATACTATCACCGCCGGGCTAATCAGGTGGTTTTGCATGCACACGCTGAAGTTGTCCACAGGGTATCCACCGCCTCTGCGAAAATGGTGGACAACTTCGTGGAAAAACACCTAGCCAAGCCTGCCCGGACTCAGGTACACTTATTTCCAGGCACAATGTCTCCCTCTATAGCCGGCCATTTACCGGTTATTTCTTCTGGGTACTATACAACCATACGCGTTTTTCGCGTCTTTTCCTTTCAAGGAGGGTAGACTATGGCTACTGCCGTCGAACAGCATGAGAAAATCATCCCAAAGAGTGCATTACGGCATCGCCCCATCGGCGATACCACTGAAACGGCTCCCGTCACAACACCACGCGCCTCACGACCAAAGCACAGGCGAGAGCCACATACAACCGGCGGTCCACCATCCGGCGCCGGCAAAAAACCAGTACAAACATATACATGGCACTGGACAGTACCCGTAGGGATCACGATGGCTGCTACTGTCACGCTGATCTTGCTGTTCCAGATCATCTGGGCCTGGGGTACGACGTTCTCCAATGATCTGCGATACGGACGCCCACGTACCTTCCAGACGGACGCTGTCGTCGGACACCAGGACTCAAAAACTCACCCAAGCCATTTCATTGCGGTTAATCTCAATGGCCGTGTCCAGATTCTGGAACTCCCCGGAGGAGATGCCACTCACGCGAGAGTCTATAGCGGACCCCAACTCTCCGGCAAGGATGCCGATCTGGTACCGGTGACACTGCACTTTGTCGATACCCACGGCGATCACCACCCCATGATGATCGCACAGTTTGGCGGATTGGAGGTGCGATACGCCAATGAAAAAGGCGTTTTTGTACTCCAATGAGCAGTACACAGAAGCGGACAGGACCGGTACAGCCCTGTCCGCTTCTCATTGCTACCCCCCAATGTTTATAACCCCGGCATAAGATGTGTATTCAAAATACCAAAGGGAATTCATCATAGATAACGATCTCTCTGCAATCGAATTTTTTAAAATTAACTCAGTTTTTATGTCTACCTATATTCAAAATGAATATGACATGCTACAATAAGAAATTGCAACGATGCTTGAGATTTCCTGCGCACATATACAACCAGGCTTTATTATTTTCAGTTCATCGATAAGTGAAAGAAAAGCTGCTCGCATATCTATCGCAGCACTAATGCATCTCTGGTTCTATAAGCGCGAAAAGGACTCAACTAAAAAATATGACATGACTATCCTGCTTGTACACCGCACAATGACACGTGTAATTATCCATGAAGGAGATCCCTATGAAAGGAGAGGCAGCGTTTTCTCGGTGATGTTATATAGACCTGCGGTGCATTACCCAACAGGTGCATAGTATAACAAGCAAGAAGACTATGCCGTAAAAACGGATGAAAACGGAAACATTTGACATCTCGCTTTCACTATACCAACCAGACGCCATCCTTAGCTCCTTACTTAAGGCTTTACAACAGGTACAGAGCCAGTATAAAGCAGCCGCGCCAGGACAAACACCCGACTATCGCAATATTTTACTGATCGATGCGAATGAGGACCGTGTACACTATTTCGCGCATCTGTTAGCGAGAGCAGGATACCGTCCTATTGTGATGATCAATGCCTTTAAAGCCTTTTCGCACTTTTTGCAGGTCCCGTACGTTCCATTCGCGATCATCACCGGCCAGGAAGATAGCTCCAATCGGCTCTTCCTTCAGCGCCTATTGCAGCAGATTGCCCAGAAATATAGATGGGCAGCTCCCCTTATACGTATCCACTTTCAGGTCGCTGGCCCAACTGATCGTCTACCGGCATCCGGAACCAACCCGTCAGGAGGCACACCTGAAACAATAACCGGCCCCATATCTGAGCCATTGTCGTTTCCCTCTCCCTTTCGCTCTCCAGGCAATGCTCCCTACACCGAACCCTTCCCCCGGCAAACTGTCTCTCTAGCACCCCCTGCCGGCCAGAGTATTGCTGGCTACTCAATGCTGTTTGACAATGACGGCGGGGAGTCCGTACGCAAGAAGGTAGTGTCACTGGAAGGGCAAAGCCTGGGACGCTATGCTGTCATCTCCAGGATAGGTGATGAGACTACCAGCAGTACCTATCAGACCTATGACCGCCTGCGCGAACGCGATATCGCTCTGAAAGCTTTTCAAACTGATGCCCTACCCTACTACATCATTGAAAAAACATTGGAGGAGGGTAACTACTTCCAGTGGGAAGTGGACCTGCTCCACGAAATATCACACCCACATATCTCACCAGTCTGGAATACCGGGAAGTCCTATGTCAGTGGGACCTCTTTCATCTATAAAACGATCCCCTACTACGAAGAGGGATCACTGGCGCAGTGGCTCCAACGCAATGGCGGCAGCAACAAGATGTATACGCCACACGATGTGGGACACGTTTTCCTGCAGCTGGCAGATGCGCTGCAGCATCTCCATGAACACCAGATTACTTTCCAGAACTTTAAGTTGAGTAATATACTGGTACGCAATACGACAAAGGAACTGCGCGAGCTTGACCTGGTGCTCACTGATTTCGCCATACCACAGGATGGCTCCTTTTTCTCCCGTACCCCCGATGCCTATCCCTATATGGCCCCCGAACGCTGGTACGGCCAGGCTTCTCCAGCTTCGGACCAGTATGGCCTGGCCGTCATTGCATACGAACTACTCACAGGACGCCCCCCCCTTCAAGGAACAGCGGAACGCACGATGAAACTGCTGCACACCAGCATGCCACCTCAGCCACCCAGTACCTTCA
>JAFMRP010001567.1 GCA_017354095.1 Ktedonobacteraceae bacterium | reverse complement strand
ATTCTCGTACGAAACCCTTCACAACCCTTCACGCGGCTCCCGAGGCCGATGCAACCCTTCACCAAACCCTTCACCGACCCTTCACAACCCTTCAACCCTTCACACTCTCTGCATGCCGAGGAAGGAGGAAAGCGCATGAGGGTCGGTAGGTGGCGAGCCCGGCTGCCCACGATGAAGTTTTACAAAATAGTATGGTACAAGAGTGGCGAAGTATAGGGGGGGTTGTGACGGAGTGGGAAAATTGGGGAATCGATGTAAGAAACCTGACGCAACGTGACGCAGCGGCTCCAGAGGCTGATGCAGACCCGACACAACGTGATGTAAACGTGATGTGGACCTGACGCAGTGGCTCTGGAGGTAGGCTGAGAGCAATGAAATGTGACGCAGTGGCTCTAGAAGCTGGTTTAGAGTTTCGCGGATTATCGGGAGACGATTGAAGGCCTGTGGTTGATAAAGATGGATAATTGTTACACAAGAAGAAGAATAGTTGTTGCACAAGAATAAGTAAGTTGTGATGGTGGTGTGTTGCATAAGATCCTCCTGAGATTGGAGGTACGATGTGATGGAGTGTTGTGCCAGCTTGCAAGCATCGGACCTCGGCAAGTCAACAGATGCACTTCACCTGTTGTTGTCGTGGGTCCGAGCGCTGCTGCACCAGACATTTACCCTCGGAGTGTTGAGGGCGATCGGGCTACCTACCGATCCTGCCTTTTTGACGATGGCATCATAGCACATCAGTGCTTACCGATCAATTGGTTTCAGCATTTTCGTTAGCGAGGGCGTTTGTCGTAACGATTTTGAGACAGTTATGTGCTATGCTGTTCTCGCGAGCGTATGGAGAAAAGGAGAGCATATGGACACAGGACGCGAGGAAAGAGAGACAGAGATGAAAACGGAGGTAGCTAACAGCACGACTATCCTGCGTGGATGGCCGCTTCTGGCCGCTCGCCTCCTGGTCTTCACTGCTCTGGCTGCTACAACTGTGTTGTTTGTGCTGGCACTGCCAGAGAGTCTGGCCTACCTTGCTACTCCCTGCGCGGACCCGGTGAATCAGTGTCTTATCTCACCGGAACAAGTTGCCCCATTGGCCCAACCTGGCATCACTCCACTGGCCCTGGCTGTGGCTGCCGTCGCGCTTTCCTGCCTGGGTTTGCTCCTGGTTGATGGGGTTGCGGCAGTGCTGATCTGGCGCCGCTCTAATGATGCCATGGCGTTGCTGGTCGCATTGACGCTCATTCTCGCACCAATGGACTTCACTCCAGTTTTGCACGTCCTATCGTCACGCGGCGGGATCTTGCAGAGGCCCGCCGGAATCCTGGGCGAAGCCAGTAGTTTGAGCCTCCTGGTGCTCTTCGTGCTCTTTCCCAGCGGACGCTTTGTGCCGCGATGGCTGTGGGTACCAAGCTTGCTACTGGTACTGACCCAGACTCCTATTGTAGGTTCTCTTCCCGGACCCGAAGAGATGGGGGCGCTGGTGATCCTGGGTTTGCTTGTGTGCATCGGAGCCAGCCAGATCTATCGCTATCGACGAGTTTCCACGCCGGTAGAGCGCCAGCAGACCAAGTGGGTCATTTATGGTTTTCTTCTTTTCATTGGAATCAACCAGTTGTTCTGGCAGCCTTATATCTTGATTCCGGCACTGCATCGACCGGACTCGCTCTATCTCCTGCTGAGTTACCCTGATGATTTTCTGGTAATCAGTATCCTCGTGGCCTCTTTCAGCGTCGCGATCCTGCGCTACCAGCTCT
>JAFMRP010001566.1 GCA_017354095.1 Ktedonobacteraceae bacterium | reverse complement strand
TATCTTTAGAATTGTCAAGCCGGATATCGTTGTTGATTGTGGCTCTGTTGCGAATTTCTCTGGCAGAGTTTGCTTTTTGCCCTGCAGTAAGACCTAACTTTAGTGTAGTAAATCGCAGGAGGGTTTTATGGATTTTACGCAGGCATCGCGGGTGTATGATCTGGAGCAGCCGCGTTATTTTGGGGCTCCGGTTTTTCCCAGCCATGCGCCGGGGTTTGTCTATTCGCTGCACCGTCGCCATGAGGCGGGTACGGGTGAAGCGAGAACGAGTGCCTCTGGCACTGTGTATATGGCTGAGCATTCTGGCACGCATATTGATGCGCTCTGTCACCAGGCTGAGGAGATGCAGCTCTATGGTGGGCAGGAGATTAACCCGCGTGTGCAGACATCGGTGGGCTTTACCGAACTGGGTGTTGAGACTATTCCCCCGTTGATCGCGCGCGGCGTTTTGCTTGATGTGGCGGCCCATCGAGGGGTAGAGCGTATTGTGGCGGGGAGTCCGATCACTCGTAGAGATCTGGAAGCGACGGCTCAGGCGGAGGAGATAGCGATAGGGGAGGGGGATATTGTGATGGTGCGTACCGGAAATGACGTCATGTGGCATGATCCGGTTGAGTACCTGCGTGCTGGCGGTGTGAGCGTCGATGCATCATCGTGGCTGGCGAGTCTGGGTGTTCGGGGAGTGGGCGCGGACAACATGGCGTGGGATGAGGTTGGGGTGGTTGATCCAGAGCTCAAGGTGAGCCTGCCGGGTCATCTTATTTTGCTCGTTCGTCATGGTATTTATATTATCGAGAATCTCAACCTGGAGGAGATGGCCCGCGACAGGTGTTACGAAAGTACCCTGGTGGTGCTCCCGCTCAAGATGCGGGGTGCGACGGGCTCACCAGTACGTCCGATTGCGCTTACTCGTGAATGAGTGGTTGATAAATTTTTAGAAGATAGCGGGGGTCAATCTGCGAGCGAGTGACGGGGTTCTCTGGTTGGTAAAAAGGAAACAGAAAGATTTAGAATAGGATGCTCCTGGCTGGTTTGACCATTGTGGTTCTCAGCCAGAGAAGCGGAGGCGATGAGAGCAAGAGGCTGAGGGTTCGGACGAGAGCCTTTCAGTCCAGTACCTGCGTCCCAACCTTCAGCCTTTTTGTTACTCACCTGGCTGGTAGGAAAGGCGCATCGAGAAAGGCTCTCAAATGCTCCAGTAGTACCTCAGAAGGCTCTGCTAGATAGGAAGCATGATCGCTGTTGGGGATCACCATCAGATCGGCGTGAAGGAGACGGGCCAGATCCTCGGCATGTTCGGGACGAATAATATCGCCATTTGCGACGAGAACCAGTGCTGGGACGGTGATAGCTTGAATGTCCTCTGGTCGCAGACCTCCAGGCGAAGCGGCTTGCTGTGCTAATTTAGCAACCAGCGTGGGCCAGCCTTTCGGGTCTGGTGCGACCCGTTCGTACGCTTCACGCAAAGCAGGAGGAAACCCCTCAGGTGTAGCCTGCTTGAGGCCCTCTCGAATCTCCGGATAATATCCGTCGAGTGTGTAACACGTCGAGGCGAGCGCGAGTTTGCGCACAAGGCCAGGATGTTGTAACGCGAGATATAAAGCGACACTTCCTCCCAAGCTATATCCCAAGACATCGGCTTGCTCAATCCCCAGGTGGGCCAGAAGTGCTGCGGTATCATCCGCAAGGTATTCGAAGCGCAGCTCTCGCTTGATGTCAGCGGTATGCCCATGTCCTTGCAACTCCACG
>JAFMRP010000413.1 GCA_017354095.1 Ktedonobacteraceae bacterium | reverse complement strand
GAACAACGCGGGTCATCGTGTTGTCCATGACAAGGGCGAATTTTCTTTCCGGCTTGTACCTTCGGGTATTTTGTACCCCAACACCACCTGTATTATTGGGAACGGAGTTGTCGTTGATCCTAAGGGCCTGATCGAAGAGTTAGAGCAATTACAGAGCCAGGGCATCGACATTACACGCCTGTACATTAGCGAACGGGCGCACGTCGTCATGCCCTATCATCTTTTACTGGACCGTTTTGAAGAGGAAGCGCGCGGCGCGGATAAGATCGATAGCACACAGCGCGGCATTGGCCCGGCCTACGTTGATAAACACGCCCGCAGCGGCATTCGTATGGCGGATCTTTTAGATGTTGACACCTTCCGCGCCAAACTTTCTACCATTCTCCAGCAAAAGAACCGCATGATCACCCAGATCTATGGTCAACCGCCCCTTTCGCTAGAAGAGATCCACGGGGAATATTTCGCCTATGGCCAGCGGCTGCGCGCCCATATCGCCGACACGCAGGGTATGCTGCATAACGCACTATTTGAGCGCAAGACCATTCTACTGGAGGGCGCGCAGGGAGCATTATTGGATATAGATTTCGGTACCTACCCCTTTGTCACCTCCTCTTCTACAATGGCGGCCAACGCAGCGGTCGGCGCTGGTCTACCTGCTCGCTCTATCGACCGCGTCGTTGGCGTCTACAAAGCCTACATTACGCGCGTGGGCAGCGGGCCGATGCCAACGGGACTCTTTGATGAAACTGGTACGTTGATGCGTGATCGGGGACATGAATACGGCACCAATACCGGACGTGAGCGCCGCTGCGGCTGGTTTGACGCAGTAGCCGGACGCTTCGTGGCCCAGTTGAACGGCCTGGACGCGGCCATCATCACCAAACTGGATGTACTGGATACGCTGCCGAAAATTAAAATTTGCACTGCTTACAACCTGCGAGGCAAGACGATTCACAGCCTGCCAGCCACATTGAGCGACCTGGCGGCCTGCGAGCCAATCTACGAGGAGGTTGAAGGCTGGCAGTGCAGCACCACCAATGTCTCCAGCTATGAAGAACTACCCAGGGCCGCGAAGGCCTATCTCAAACGGCTGGAGGAGGCGCTGGAGACACCAATCGCCATATTCTCGGTTGGCCCGCAACGCGGCAAAACCATCGCTCTTCACGACGTCATGACCGATCCGGAATCTGATGCCAGCCTGCCGCCCAACGCCATACGCCAGGCAGGCCATCGCTATTAGAGCTTTTTTCGCGAGGTTCGCGGGCCTTCACTGGCGGAAGGCCCGCTTTTTTTATGCTGAGATGAGCGGAACGGCTATCAGGGCCAGCAGCACACCGGCAGTCTGGATGCGCGTCATACGCTCTCGCAGAACGATGGATGCCAGCAGCACGGTCGCGGCCGGATAGAGGGAGGAGAGAATAGTCGCGATATCGAGGCGCCCGCTATGGGCGGCGAGTACAAAAAACGCATTGCCCATGGCATCCAGGATGCCCGCGAGCATTATGAGCGGAGCGACGTTCCTGGTGGGCAGCACCGGCTGACGGCGTATCCACACCACGACGAGCATACAGAGCACGGAGACAAAACGAGCCGCCGCCAGGGGCCAGAAGGTCGCACCAGGGCTGACCCGGCTGATGAGGATAAAGAAACAGCCAAAGCCACAACCAGCCAGCAGAGCCAGTCCAAGCCCCTTCGGACGCCCTTTGACACGCTGAGGGCGCGAGACCAGAGTGATCGCGAGCAGCGCCAGGAGAAAACCAACAAATTGCAGCCAGGAGGGCTGCCCTTCCGTGAACACACTAAAGAGCACGGGCAGGCCCGCGGTCAGCACGGCAGAAACGGGGGCAACAATCCCCATCTGTCCGACAGCGAGCGCGGAATAGAATGATACCAGGCCAATAACCCCGGCCAACCCGGCCACACTTCCCCAGAAAAGATCCACGGAGGAGGGGAACGGCTCTCTCCAGATCAGCGCCAGCACGGCTAGCAGCACAAACCCGACCACGTAGGCGGCGACCACCACGCTTGAAGCATTGGCGCGGCGAGAGGCGAGACCACCATTAAAGTCGCCGCTTCCCCAGCAGAGCGAGGCGGCCAGACCAAAGATGACAGTAGCGAGAGTGCGATTCATCACAGTATCCTTACATAAGAAAAGCGGCTGATGCCCTATTGAAATAGAAAAAGTCGTCGCAGAGCGTACAGGTTATCATCTCAGAAGCGCTCCACGAATGCAAGAGCCAAGTAGAGGTTTTTGCGAGAGCCATTTCGAGCGGTGTGGGATCTCAGCCGAGCGGGCGCTTTGCCATTGCGGGGCCACTGCGCGGATAATGTGCCGGGCAGGGCTTGCGCTGTTCCCAGACGAGCAGACGCCGGTCATCATCGAGACCGGGCAGCGTCACCGCAGTGTCGGCTTTGAAAGCCGCGCCAAGCTGTCCGGCGGCACGGCACCCCGCTTCCATCTCATCCGCCAGTTCGCCCTTTTTGGGCAGCACGATCAGCCCACCCGCGCGGCTGAAGGGGGCACAATATTCGAGCAGCGTGGGTAGGGCTGCCACCGCGCGCGCCGTCACCAGGTCGAAGGCCGCGCGCAAGTCTTGCTGGCGGCCCACGTCTTCGGCGCGGCCCTGCACAAAGCTCACGTCTTCCAGTTGCAGCACGTCGACAATATGCCGCAGAAATGTGACGCGCTTGCCCGTCGCTTCGAGCAGGGTCACCTGCCAGCCGGGACGGACAATTTTCAGGGGCAGGCCGGGAAAGCCCGCGCCCGAGCCGATATCGAGCACACGCGCGCGCGGCTGATCGAAAACGGCCAGCAGAGAGAGCGAGTCCAGAAAATGCTTGATCAGCACCTCCTGAGGATCTTTGATGGCCGTCAGGTTGAAGCGCGTATTCCATTCCAGCAATTCCTGGCGATAGCGCAAAAACTGCTGGAGTATATGATTGTTATCTATAGCAAGCTGGTGCAGGCCTTGCAAAAACTGGGATGAGGGTTCTTCGGACATAACATATAACCTCTTTAGATAGAGATGTGACACCTATACTATGCTATAATATTCGCAAAAGACGCGGGGCAGATTCTCGAATTACAAAGCATCGAGGCCCGGATCGCCGTTGATGACATCTACGAACTGGTCTCGTTCGATGTCAGAGAAGAGCAGGACGAGGACGAACCACCACCACCAGCATCATAGCACCGCGCCATGAGCTGATGCCAGCAAACAGTGGAGCATAGCAATCCGGTAACCTGATGGACACTGGCGCGTACATCATAACAGACAATGTACGCTTAGCTTCTTTCAGGTAGAAAGGACCCCTCATGCTTCCCAAGCCAGAACATCTCGGCTCCGAATACGCAGACCAGTTCAAGGATCGCAGCGTGGCAGCGGTCTATCGTCACCGGCCACCCTACCCGGAGGAAACCTTTCAGATATTAGCCGGGCTGATTACCGATCAGCCGCGCCACGTCCTCGACGCTGGCTGCGGCACGGGTGACCTCGCTCGCAGGCTGGTGATGGATGTTGAGCGGGTCGACGCGGTAGACTTTTCTCTGGCAATGCTCGCGTATGGCAGAGAACTGCCAGGAGCCCATCATCCTCACCTCAAATGGATCTACGGGCCGATCGAAGAAGTCGCGCTGCAGCCACCCTATGCCCTCATCACAGCAGGTGAGAGCCTGCACTGGATGAGTTGGGAGGTTGTGCTGCCACTCTTTCATGATATCTTAACGCCGCATGGTTATCTCGCGATAGCCGAACGAGGAACAGAAAACAATCCCTGGAGGAACAGCGAGATTGAGCTGATCCAGCGCTTCTCTACCAATAAAGCATTCCGCCCGTACGACCTCGTTCAAGAGCTGGAGCAGCGCCAGCTCTTCCAAAAAGTTGGCGAAAGCAGGACCACTCCGGTACCGCTTACCCAGTCGGTCGAAGATTACATCCAGTCCATTCACTCGCGCAACGGCTTCTCATATGAGCGCATGGGCGAAGAGGCTGCCAGCGCCTTTGACGCGGAGATGCGCGCAGTGCTGACCCCCTTCCAGCAAGATGGCCTGCTCACGCTCTCACTGACCGCTCACATAACATGGGGCAAGCCACAGACACTGCAGGCAGCATAAGATAACGAGAGAAGGCCATGGAGTGGAGAGCACGCCACGGCCTTCTCAATAACGTTTTACGAGATCAGCTTACGTTTACTGTTGAGATAGTCAACCAGCAGATACTCACCCAGGTTATCCTTGTCGGCGTAGAAGGTGCGCCCGTGATTGACCTTTGAGAGCTGGTTCACGAAGGCGACCATAAACGAGTCGTCATAGAGCATAAAGGTATTGATGGTGATACCCTCACGGGTGCAGCGCTGCGCCTCCAGCAGTGTCTGCTGCTCGGCATAGGGGCTGGGATAGGCGAACTGCCAACCGCCCTCCTCTTCCTCGTACCAGACGGTGGGGCCACCATCAGTGATCATGATGATCTGCTTGTTGACGCCGCGGTGGCGAGCCAGCAACTGGCGAGCCAGCATCAGACCGTGCGCCATATTGGTGCCGCGGTCGTTGTCAAGGCGGCTTATCTCGATCAGTTCGTCGGGCTTGTACTCGCGGGCCATGTATGAAAAGCCAACGATATAGAGATTGTCACGCGGGAACTGCGAGCGGATCAGGCTCTCCAGCGCCACAGCCACTTTTTTCGCCGCCTGCTGGCAGCCATTGTAGATCATGCTGAGGCTCATATCGATCATCAGCACGGTCGAAGATTGCGTGGTGAACTCGGTTTTGTAGACCTCGAAATCTTCTTTGGCCAGTGCCACCGGAGTACCGACACCGCGCCGGTAGACGGCGTTCATGAGAGTTTTTTCCAGGTCGAGCAGGAAGGGATCGCCAAATTGATAGGCCTTGCTCTCGTCCGTGCGCTCGCCACCGCCACCCCTGAGTGGGCTGACGTGCCGGCCAAAGCCGTCGCGCTTCATCTTGTTAAAGATGTCCTGCAGCGCCTTCTGGCCGATCTTGCGAATCGCGCGGGCGGTCAGTTCCCAGCGATTGCCCTTCTTTTGAATATAGCCGGCCTCCTCCAGCGTTTTCATGAGCTCTTTGAGCTGTTCAACCGACTGATACTCTTCATCGCCGAGCAATTCTTTGACCTTTTCGCTGTCAATGGCTTCCAGGTCATCGAGGCGGCGCGCCTCCTGAAACTGGTCTTCCAGGCCTTCCATCTGCTGCATACGCCCCATGACGCGCATGGCCTCGTTCAGGGGCAGCGTCTCGTCGCCACGGAAGGGGAAGCGGCTGCGCATCTCCTCGGCAGGCGCGATGGCCTCCATGTTGGCCGCCAGTTCCATCAGGTCAACGCGAATGCGATCATCGCCGAGCATCTGCTCCATCAGCTCCTGTAGCTCACGGCGCTGCTCTGGCGAAAGATTA
>JAFMRP010001565.1 GCA_017354095.1 Ktedonobacteraceae bacterium | reverse complement strand
GGGGATGCCATCTGGTTCCCCGCCGACATCCCTCACCGGTATTGTAGCGTACAGCAAGCACGTGCCCTTGTTATCATGAGCTATTCTCCCGTGCTGGGGTCTCCCCCTGGTTCACCACTCTTTGACGAAGGCACGACGTCTGCTCTATCGGATGAATAGTTTCGCACAGCCATATAGAAGGAGAGCGTTTATGGCTCAGGCGTATCTGGACTACAAACAGGTTCGTCCTCGTACTTTTCTGACGGTCCACACCAATGCTCAGCGGCTGGCAGCGCTCTACTCACTTGAAGTCGAGCTGACCAGGCTCATCGGTTCATGGATTCCCCGCACGCCAGAATTCCCCGAAAAGCTCACGCTTGGAAGAATGGTCTATGAAGATGCCTGTCATGCCTCTCTGCTCGAAGCGCGCTTCGGCGAGTTGCGTGTGGCTCAAGAGAGCAGGGATCTGTTTCGTCGGCGTTCAGTGGACGGATTGCTTCAGCTTGAACACCTCGACGATGCTCATGCCTTTCTCGCTGCCCTTATCAGAGTCGTCAAACCTGCACTCCTGGCTGATTACAAGCGGCACCTGGACGCTTCCCCTCCTTATGTAGATGAACCAACCAGGCGCATGCTGAAGCACATCATTGCTGAAGAAAAGGAACAGATTGAAGTGGGGATGGCCCTGTTAGCAGATAGGGGCATCGGCTGGTCTGCCTACCAGGAGATTGAGACACAGATTCGAGCTGGATTGTGGCATCTCAACGGAACGGATAGCGCCATGAAGCAAGGCGCATTTGTCGGAGCGCAGCCATTGCTGCTGCCAGCACCCATCTGGCCTGCCGCCGTCCGACAGCTTGTAGCTGATGAGCCGTCTCCTGAGTATCCCAGCGACTTTGAACAAGCAATGCAAAGATGCATCCACGACTTGGTCTTCAGTGAAACGGAGGCACTTGATATCTTTGGGCGTTATGTCTATGAATTCCATGACGTTCCCTGGGAGTTCACGCTGGAAGCGGCTCGACTCTGCTGGGACGAAGCGCGCCATGTCGAATTGCTGCTGAATGTGTTAGAGCGTTATAAAGGATATATTGGGCAATTTCCTGCCAAAGCGCCTGGCTATGAAGAATACATCCAGCAGCCGACGCTGCTGGATAAACTGCTCGTGGTCAACGTCCTCGCTGAAGGCGAAGTCAGCACAGACACTCAAACGCAGCATCGCGAGGCATTCCTCCAGCTTGGAGACGACCTCTCGGCTCTCTTCAAGGACTATGAGATGGCCGACGAGGTCAACCACGGACGTTTTGGCATCAAATGGGCCCAGTGGTTAGTGGAGCAGACGGGAGCTGATTATGCTGAGGCATTGCAGCATGCGCGCGAGGCATTGCAAGCATTGAAAGGACAGCACCAGGCCAAGAGCCAGCAATCACCCATTCCACTAGTTCGTCTCGGCTTGGACGAAACGAGCGACAAGCGAACGGTGAATATCACCGCAAAACGGCTCGTCGGGTTTACCCAACAAGAAATCGACGCGTTGTCCGCACAGGCCAGCCAGCTTCTCACTGAGGATGAAGCTTGAGGGCATCATGAGGCATGCAACGAACGAGGGGCTGTTCTCTCAGAGAAAGATCCGAATGAACTTTCATTTTTAAAACTGGTAAAAGTCAAGCTGTTTTCTGCTATGTAAATTTCTTAAAGTTCATCCGGATCTTTCTGCTCTTCGTTTTCCGGGTTGTGTTCGTCCCTGCGAGGAAGGGTGGTGCGAATGGGTAA
>JAFMRP010001564.1 GCA_017354095.1 Ktedonobacteraceae bacterium | reverse complement strand
TGTGATCGAAGAAGGTGAAGGGGATGATTATTACCATTTTCTGGTGCGAAAAGTATCATGATGAGCCATAATGATCAGACTGTCTGCTATTAGAGAAGCTGTATAGCCTTTATGCAGTCTGATTTGTGGCTCGTCTCCTTGGATCTGGAGCTACCTTTAGTCTGAGAGCGCTGGCCCATCCGGTTTGGGACGGGCCAGCATGCCGGTTATTCCTTTGGAAGGGAGGATGGTGCTCCAGGCTGCGCGCGGACGCGCCAGCGCCGGACAAACCAGACAAGCACCGCTACCGGGACGAGGTAGATGGCGAATGCCAGCAGCCAGATGAACAGCGTGAACAGCCACTGCAAGAAGCCCCAGGAGGCCGCGAAGGCATCGTGGAAGACCTGACCAGGATTCCATCCCGTGGGGGGTTGCTTTGGCGGTGGCGTGGTCACGGCTGGTGTGAGCGTGATTGTTACGGTGTAGAACGTGGTCTGGCTGTTTAGCATGTTGATGCGCGCCTCAATCGTCTCGATCTGACCCTCTACATCGGTCAGCTTCTGCTCAAGTGTCAGCACCTCGTTGAGGCCTTGAGCCTGGCTGAGCAGCCCCTGCAGGCGGCTCTGTTCGACGCGCAGATTTTTCAGGCGCGACTGGTTATCCACATACTCGTTGCTCACGTCCTGCACTTTTTCGTCCAGGCCCAGCAGGCTCCCTTTCTGCGTAAAGGGATAATCGCGTAGATGTTGCTGAATCTGGATATAGAACCTGGCCTCAACCGAGAATGACATGGTGATGTTATACAGATTATCGTCCATCTGTTTATAGCTCATGCCTGCTGACGTGGCCTGCGGGTCCGTGGCAGTAATCCAGGTCTGCAGATCGTCGGCTGCCTTGCGCGTATCATTGACTGACATGCTAACCTGCAATGTCTTGATCAGATACTGGGGACTACTGCTGGTTTTAGTGCCGTTGCTAGAGGTGGTCTGGTTTTGCTGCTGCTGTCCCTGGGCGTTGCCTGAAGCATCTTTCGAGCTGTTTATGTTGCCTGAGGCTGGTGCCGCGGTGGTGGGGCTGGTGCTAGCGGCTCCTCCACAACCGGCGAGGATTAACAGGAACAGAATAATACTCATGAGGGGTAACGAGCGCCTGAAGCGCCTTTTGCTCTTGCCTGACATCAGTACCGCTCCTTGAATAACGCTGTGATGCGCATAGCCGCGCTGTATCACAGGTAAATAGAAGAACAAATAGAAAAACCATAGAGCTATAGGGAAGCGTACACAGAAAGCGCATCTACGACATGGTGCATCTGTACCATCTCTGCCGTTAAAAGGATGACGTTTAAAACTGCGTAATAGTTCCCGCAGTACAGAGGGGACTCACGGAGAGGTAGTTGATAAGGTATGTAGATTCCCTGAACTACTCATACCAGGGAGTTTCGAATAGCGTAGGCAACGGCAGCCGCACGGCCCGGCACGTCTAATTTGACGAAGATGTTGCTGAGATGGCGATTGACCGTGCGTGGGCTGATCACGAGCACTTCTGCTACTTCGCGATCCGTGTGGCCGTCGGCTACGAGGCAGAGCACCTCAAGCTCGCGCCTGGTCAGACGTTCATAGCTGGGAAGCGAAGGCTGTCCGCGCAGCTCGGCTACACCTTTGCGCAGGTCTTTCACTTTTTCCGCCGCGCGCTGCATATGGTAGCGCAGAAAGATTTCCAGGGCCTGATCGCACAATCGGTGCACGCATTCGGGGGACGCTCCGCGTTTCAGGGC
>JAFMRP010001563.1 GCA_017354095.1 Ktedonobacteraceae bacterium | reverse complement strand
GTATGTGAAGCGGAGTATGTATGGTCGAGGCAGCTTTGAACTCTTACGGCAACGTTTCCTCCAAGCATCCTAAACATGCACGAAAGTTGCGGATGATCCTTCAAAGCGGGACAACAACACCTCTTTCAGGGTTTCAGGCCAATCATAGCATTGCATATCTAGAATGAGACGGTTCTCTTCCTCTCAGCTTCTCTTCGAGACCTGTCTGGTCAGTTGTTTCCTCTCAAACGCTTGACAACTCCGTCTTTCTCAGTTACAATTGTGACTGACTAAGTCAGTCACAATTAGAAAGGTGAGCCATGCCTCGAACAGAAGAAGTCAAGCAACGCCTGCGTGACGAGCAACGCGCCAAGATCCTGGAAGCGGCGAAGCGGGTCTTTGCTCGTCAAGGGCTGACGGCGACCATGGATGATATTGCCGCTGAAGCAGCGGTCAGTCACGGATTGGCCTACCGCTACTGGGCTTCCAAGGAAGCCATTGTCTCCGAACTGGTCACGCAAGCGCTCCGCTCCCCTGCTGCGGATCTGCAACCCTCTCTTCACACACCAGAAACACCTGGGGAGCGCCTGAAGCGTTTGGTGGGTGGGTTCGTGGAAAGCCGACGCCACCCCGAGTTCTACCTGCTCCTCGATCAGGTGCTCCGTTCACCAGACGCGCCGGAGGAGCTACGGACGCTGGTTCGCCAGAGAAGCAAGCAGATGCAAGAGGGGCTGCGGCACCTGATCGTCGAGGGCCAAGCGACCGGAGAAGTGGCCGCAGGTGATCCCGACCAACTGGTGCGCGCCATTTTTGCCTGCGTGGACGGCCTACTCCGATGGGCGCACCATGACCCCGATGGCTTCCAGGAGCACTTTCCTGACGCAGACATTTTTCTGCGCATGCTCGCACCTGAACGAACATCAGCCAAGGAGGAGATAGAATGAAGCTCACGAAACAAGATACCTTACGCGTGCCCGGTGCGAGCCTCTACTATGAGGTTCGTGGGTCAGGTCCCCTGCTGCTCATGATCGCTGGTGGCGGAGGTGGCGGTGCTGGTGACTGGAACGGTTTCGTCAACGCTCTCACCGACGCTTACACCGTCGTCACCTACGACCGGCGGGGTGCCTTGCGCAGCACGCTTGATGCTCCAGTCGAAGAGATCCCCCTGGAAACGCACGGCGACGACGCTCACCGCCTGCTAGAGGCACTTTCGAGCGAACCAGCATATGTGTTTGGCAGCAGTGCTGGCGCTCTCGTTGGGCTTGATCTGGTCGCTCGTCACCCGGAGCAGGTACGGACACTGGTCGCACACGAGCCGCCAGCACACTACCTGGTAACAGATGAAGAACCCTCCCAGCAGAGTCCTCTTGAGATCTATCGCCGTGAGGGTGGACTTGCCGCTCTGAGGCAGTACGCAGCCCAGAGCGGGATCGACTACCAGGATCGAGAAGCAGGCGTGGTCCTCCCAGAGGTGAGCAGAGAGGGAGCCGCCAACGCCGACGCCCTTTTCAAGTACACGTTCCTGGCCGTTCGCCGCTACCGGCTCGACTTTGCAGCGCTCTCCACAGCATCCACCCGCATCGTGCTGGTCGGTGGAAGTGCCGGGAGAGAGTCGGTACCTTACCGCTGTACAGTCGCAGTAGCAGAGCGTCTCGGGACAACCGTCGTGGAGTTTCCCAGTCACCACGCTGGTTACATCACGCATCCTCAGGCATTCGCTCAGCGCTTGCGCGAAGTGCTGAGCGAATAGCCTGGGAAAGTGAAGCGTGTCCAC
>JAFMRP010001562.1 GCA_017354095.1 Ktedonobacteraceae bacterium | reverse complement strand
AGCGTTGGCATCGGTTGAGGATGCTTTTGCAATCGTTGAATCATCCGCTCTTGCTGTAATTGTCTTGCGATCTGTGGCCAGGCTTCCTCCCAACGGTCATTGCAGGCTACATTGCGCAATGCTGCCATTGGATTGACGTTCTCTCTGGCCCAATGCATCCCGGCCTGTTTCATGCGCGCCTGGATGACAACTTTGTTGGCGCTCTCGACGCACCCACTCCCGATCGGATAGCCTGCCGCAACGAACTCTTGGTAGCGGATCATCTCGCGTCGCTTCCTCAGGTATTGCAATTTCTCTTCAATCAACTCCTGACTGCTCCGTTCTTGCTCTGCCAAACGGCGCAGTTCCGCCAAGACCTCTTCTTCCTCCCCGTGACGCAGTTGATGACGTTGCTTCTCGAACCAACAGCTGAACTCGGCGCTACCCTCGCCATATACACTGCGTCCAGATGCCGCCACATACTCTGAGGCGTGCGGGAAGTCCAAGATGCGCACCGCGTCCAGGCGATGGTAGTCAATGAACTTCTGTTCCCATTCCGCACCGTCGCACACAGCGCAGACGCGCTTGGCGCCCTCCACTCCCCGCCGATGTGTCTCAACCAAGGCCTGCCGCGCAAATTCATCACTTTCCAAGCAGCGCGAAAAGTAACTCAACTCTGTAGTCTTGATCACTTGCTCTCCGGTTCGCTCCTCCACTTCGGTTCTCACTTCGCCAATTGCCAGCGTCTTGACTTCAGTCCATTCCCGACCAACTAGGGGAACCATCGCTCCGTCCACGCTTAGTAATTGCAGCACCGGCCCAGCAGGGCATTCCGGAGCTTCTCCTTCCAATCGTGCGACCTCTAGCTCTTGCAACGCTACCATTACAGCTCCGGCCTTCTCCGTCAGCCGCCTAACGCGCGCCTCCGACAGCTCCACGCCAAGTAAATATTCCAACTCTCCAGCTGCCTTCTCGAACGGCATCCACGTTCCCATCCGAACCACTGATTGCTGCAAGCGCGGGGTCAACTCTCCAGGCAACAATCCCAGCTCTTCATCCAGGGGGGAAAAGCCCGACGCCGCAGCGCGGGCAAGTGGCGTAAGATCGATCCAAGCGTAGCCGCTGATGGTGATTGGTCTCCAATTCCCGAACCTGCTGCCCGCGACTGATCAACTCTTCATTGCATTGAGGGCAGCGTGGCCACTCTGCGTTCTGCCTTTCCAAATGCGTTGATTCTGAGGCATGCGCCAAATCCTCCAACATTCGCGCTCTCAGCCGCCCCAATTGCTCGTCTAACGCCTGCTCGATCTCATCCAGGCTCGCTTTCGGATGTGCTAACCTCCACTGCTTGACTTCCTTCATTGCCTCGCGTCCCAACTCATTCCAGCGACCATCGAATTCCGCCTTCACCGAACCCTCCATAACATTGGTTTTTCATAGATTAAGGGCATTTTTCATAGATTAAGGGCATATTTTTACTACGAGTCGGTGGGGACGCAAAAAGCTGACGGACACCCAGCTTCTGCTCCAGCCCACAGACAGAAAATTTGCGGCCAGCAATTCACAGCTACCAACGATCGGCAGCAAATGACCGTTTGTATTCTGGACCATTGTTGGATAGGAGGGGCAGCCACCGCGAAGGCCGCGATCCGTTCACCAAGAGTCCAAGGCAAGAAATTGTACGAAGGCCCAAATTGATTATGATGAATGGAGATAGCCACAACGCTCTGTACGACTTGGTTGCGCATCTTAAAGAGAAACTGAAAGATGGGATG
>JAFMRP010001561.1 GCA_017354095.1 Ktedonobacteraceae bacterium | reverse complement strand
CCGGTAGCTGGAGGACCCAACACCATTAAAAGATCCGGCACTGTCAACGCACGCCTGAACGCCTCAAACTGCTCCGGAGTGAGCAACTTCAGTTCCTCATCGCTGCTCTGCGCGATACGATCAGGATGAAAAGGCAGGTAATTATGTTCCACCAGCGCCCGCAATAGATGAATATTCCTGGCACGGCCCTCCCTTAGCATCTCCACAGCATCACGCTGTTTTTGATAGATAAGCTGGCTTACCATTGGCTCCAAACTACCCTGCTCATGAATACGCTTCCGATCCACCAGATTCTCAAATTTGAGCGTCAGCTTCCTACCTTCCAACGCCTGAACACGCCCTCTGAGATCTGGCACCTCTTTGAGGCGCAACATGCTTTTTTCGTTCAGTTGAGGAATATCAGCCAGGCGAAAAACATAGATATCACGCGGGGCATCTCGCTCTTCCCCCGCCGACTCTACTCCCCTATAGGGAATATCTGCGTTCAGATTGGCTTTGTCCTGCTCCAAACGATGCGTCAGCTCGATCAAAGCTTCGACGGTATCAAGGTAGTGCTCATGAGCATACGAGAGCCCTTCCTGCAGCTCCTCCTGAGAGACGCTTCTTTGCACTTCAAAATCTCTCCAGGCCCGGTAAATATGATCCCAGAAATTACTGCTTCCCTTGTCTATCTCTCTTAGTTCTGAGTGCAGTTCCCATCCCTGCGCCTGTATCCAGATCGCTCCCCTGCTCAAACGTTCATGCTCACCCAGATTCCGCGAGTCCAGGAAGCGAATCCTATAACCATCCCCTTGAGAAGATCTGTACAATGCCAGATAATAGGTGGAGGCATAAAGCTGGAGCCGCAATTCCCCTTCTCGATCCCTGCTGATCACAGCAGGTACTCCACCCAGGCAGTTTAGATCCCACAAATCCCTACACACCGCCTCAGAATCTACTGGTAAATCAGGAAAACGTGCCCGTTTCTCCTGCAAGTTCTGATACACCCTCGACGATAGAACCAAATGCATACACCCTACTGATACTTGGAATCCATTCACGTACACTATCCTTACCTCAGCGCTCTTCTCAATGCCGCCGAAAAGTCAGCAATGGTAGGCCGCTCTTTAATACGCAATGCAAGCGCGCGCAGAAGCACTGCGTCTATCTCTGGCATAAGCTCCTTGTTCCACGCGCTCGGCTCCACTATCTGTTTAGTAGACGCGGGCAGATGCCCGGTGATGAAATGGTAAAGGACCATCCCAAGCTGGTAAACATCCGTATGCGAACCTGGCAGCGAGAGGCCCCCGTTAGCGATATCCTGCTCCGGTGCCCTGTACCCATCTGCTCCCTCGCCTGGCTTATATCTCCACGTGGCCAGCCCAACGTCTCGCAGCAGCGTACGCTGGTTATCAAGATATAAAATGTCGTCGGGCGAAAGCGCCCGATGCGCGCATCGGTTCCTATGTAAGGCCCGCAACGTCTCACATAAAGCCAGTGCACTGCGCAGCAACATCCGGATCAATACCCTGTCCAGAGGCTTGCCAGCAGCACCAAACATTTGCCCCCACGATCTACCCTCTATCACACCATGCGCGAACGTAAATGTATGAATGTCCTGCTCAAAAGCAAGACTACGCGGAAAATGCTGCTGCTGCTCTTCTAGCCTGTCCAGGAGCCGCATCTCCTTCTCTAGAGTCTGTTGTGAACTTAAGAAGCATGAGCCATGACAAGAGCAAACCGATGAAGCATGAGCACGACAAAAGCCAACAGGTGA
>JAFMRP010000412.1 GCA_017354095.1 Ktedonobacteraceae bacterium | reverse complement strand
TTCCGGCTAGAAGGTGGTCCAGTAAATCAACAGATGAATCTATCGGCCAAGACAGTGACATCATAAAGATTTAGAACGACCACCCAATGCCTAGCCGTTGCGAGATAGTGCTACGAAGTGGCTTTTGCTCACCACAAAACTGCACTATTGGATCATAGCATAGGAGCCAAGGTATCGCAAACGATACCAAATCTTCCCAAAGGATTTCGTAGAAAGTCACCCGAAAAATGTTCTGAAAGGAGATCCAGATGCTACAAGATCTGGACAAGCTAATCAAAGACTTAACCCCGATACTCATACCATTAATATCCCTCTTAGTGGCTTGCCTTACATCAAAGATTAAAAAGCCTAAGGGAAATAAGAGAAAGTCTTCTACTCCTTAAGAAGGCGTAAGATAGAAAACCCTAAACCAAAGTGAGTGTGTGTAGAGTACAAGGCACCTATATTCACTCACTTCCAACAATATACCTTAAAATCTTTGATCAACACATAACAAGATATTAAGCAATATATCCCTGCAATCGCTCTATAACCCCCACTTATTCTCAAAGCAGTTATCGCCACAATAAACACCACGCCGCGTAAACTCTTTCGGCGTTGAGCGAAGAAGCCAGGACTTAGCGGACTCGTGATCGTAGAAGAACCAGGGTTCAGGTAGCCTATCTAAGGCAGTAGGCCTGAGACACAAAAAACGCATTCATAGCGTTCTTCCTGTTTGCTATGAATGCGCTCTACAGGCTACTTCAAGTGGGCGATTAGGGACTCGAACCCCAGACCTACTGCGTGTAAAGCAGCCGCTCTAACCAACTGAGCTAATCGCCCGGCTCGCAAAACTGATGAGTGAATCTGGCATCCGTTGGCAAAACATCGCGGATACCGCTTCGTGGATGCCCTCGAGTGGACTCGAACCACCACGCCGAAATCGGCACAGGCCCTCAACCTGCTGCGTATACCATTCCGCCACGAGGGCTGAAAAACTGCGGGATTACGCCAACATATTACACCTACAAGCCGGTTTTGTCAACCATTTTCAGCCAGATTTCTCAACCGCTAACCTGCATCCTGCTCACCACGGTACCGGCGCAGTAATCCACCCCCGCCGCTCGGCACTTCCTGAGCCGCCCGCGCCCTCGTGGGCAGATGCAAACCACCAAACTGTACCGGCAATTGCTCGGTATGGACCGTGCCACCGCGACTGGCCGCCGGCAGAGCCGGGTGCACCTGCGTATCTATCTCGTCCACCTGCCGGGACCTCCCCTGGTCGACCGCCGCCGCACGCATACCGGCAACCACAAACTGCTCCGTCACCGGCTGCCTCTCTGTGCTGGCATCGCTATCGGCCAGCATCGACAATTGACCAGCGGCGAACACCGCATCGTCATCACCCGGCTCGCTCTCTTTGCCCGATCCCGCCAGACCAGACCTGAGGAACATACCCCAGCCAGCAACCGCCAGAGCCAGCAGCAGGGACAGCCCGATCCCAATCGCCTCGCCCACGGGCAGCAACGTGTGCCGCTGCTCCGGCGAACCGCTCGTCGCTGGAGCACCAACAGGCCCATGAGCCTTGTTCGCTGGCGCCGCCGCGGCAAGATCGAATCGCTGCGTTCCATGCACCGGTTTGGACGCTATCGGCTTTTGAGTCGGCCTGGGCGTAGGAGCAGGCGCCATCCCGCGGTAACGCTGCATATAGCTGGAAACTTTGCCAGCCCAGCCACCAGAACTACAGGCTGTGGCGGTCCCGACATACGGCCCACAAATAGTATAGACAGAGGTCAGACCGGCATTGACATATCTGGCCTTCACAATGTTGAACCAATCAGTTACTGCCGCGGCATACGAAGGATACGCTGTATAACCACCGCTCGTCACAGGATAACCAGCGCTGCCCTTTACGCCTCCCGGATTGTGCGCACCAAGACCCACTCCGGCCATACCATCATTTGTCTCAGCCCACCAGACGGCCAGAGCAAATGCATCATCAATATTCGTCTTTCTGGCAGCTTCTTCTACTACCGCGCCGGTCCCCACCATAGGGCTGCCGGCACGCGAGAAAATCGCGTCCACGCTTGCAGCTGGCAAAGAAGGCTGACCAACAATCGTGTTATAATCAGCGCTGCCACTCTGCCTCTGTACCACCTGCCAGGCAAATGTAACACACCCCACGGCAAAGATGACCAGCGTACTCACTACGAGAAAATGTGTGGTACGTAACGACTTACGATTATTCCTTTTCCCTACCATAAATACTACCTTTTCATCTTTTTCGCAACAAAGCTGTCAGAACGTCAAAATAGTCATAAGACTCTTTTTCTTGATTTTATAGTATGGCCCAATAGGCATTTATCTACATACTACCACCTGTTGTGTTTTTCAGGAATATGCCCGTCCATACCATAGGTAGTATGTCCCAATCTCCGGTTAAGAAATTTGCATCGATTAGCATAACTGAACCGTATTACAAGTAAATAATAAGAGCGAAACGGGAAACAATAGACCAATCTGCTTAGTGCAATCAACCGTTCGGCTTATTCGTGGTATCATATAGAAGAACTTTACTCTTATCCTGGCGGGCCGCATCCCTGACGACTGCCCGTCAGTTCAGGTGGACCCTATGCTTGATCAAAAATCCTCGGAAACACACCTCGGCCCGGCGATGGGCCGGGCATACCTCTGCTTGCATGGACATTTCTACCAGCCACCGCGCGAGGAGCCTTTTAGCGGCAGCATTCCCGACGAATCCGGCGCCGCTCCATTCCACAACTACAATGAAAAAATTACCGCAGAATGCTACCGCCCCAACGTCGAGGAGGACAATTTCGAGGCTATCAGCTTCGACTTTGGACCAACGCTGGCGTCCTGGCTGGAAAAGACCCACCCGGACGTGTACGCGGGCATCATTGCAGCCGACCGGCGACATGTGCAGCGCTACGGCGTCGGCAACGCGCTGGCCCAGGCATATAACCATACCATCCTGCCCCTGGCCACTACACGCGATAAGTATACCCAGATCCGCTGGGGACTGCAGGACTTTCGCCAGCGCTTTGGCCGCGAGGCGCACGGCATGTGGCTGGCGGAAACAGCTATCGATAGCGAAACGCTGGATATCCTGGCCCAATGCGGCGTGACTTATACGATCCTTGCTCCCTGGCAGGCCCTGGACGAGATTGATCCGCTGGAGCCCTATCGTATCCCTCTGCGTAATGGTCGCAGCATGACTATCTTCTTCTACAATGCTCCCCTTTCGGGCGGCGTCTCCTTCGACTGGAATACGACCAATGATGCCGGCGCGTTCGCGACCTCCTACCTGCCCGCTCATCTCGCGCAGGGCAAAAGTGAGGCCGGCGATGAACAATTAATCCTGATCGCCACTGATGGCGAGCTCTACGGCCACCACAAACCCTGGCGCGATAAGTTCCTGGCCTACCTGATCAACCACAGCGCGCCGGATGCCGGCTTCGAAGTTTGCACACTGGAACGCTATATGCAACTCTATCCTGCGCGTCAGGAAACACGGCTGCGCGAGCCAAGCGCATGGAGCTGCGCGCATGGAGTGGAGCGCTGGAACAATGGCTGCGAATGCACTGAGGGAGAGAGCAGCTGGAAGGGCGCGCTGCGCCGGGCACTGGTCCACCTGGCCGAGCGCGGCGATCACCTCTTCGAACAGCATGCCGGGACAATCCTGCTCGACCCCTGGGCTGCACGCGACGACTACCTGGCGCTGCGCAACGGCTGGGAAACGCCGGAAAGCTTCTGGGCTCGCCACGCGCGACCATCGTGCCAGCCAGGCGACACAGCCCTGGCCCGGCAGCTGCTCGAAGCGCAGTACTACCAGCAATACAGCTTCACCAGCTGCGGCTTCTTCTTCGAAGACCTGGACCGCATCGAGCCTCGCAATGATATCGCCTACGCCCGGCGCGCCATCAGCCTCTACTGGCAGGCGCTCCACGTCGATCTACAGCGCGACTTTATCAACGATCTACAATCAGCCAGAAGCTGGCGCACACAGATCAGCGGCGCCGACATCTATCACCAGCTGCCGCCTGTCGCGCCTGAGCTGCTGCCACCTTGCCCCTGATCCAGAGCAGGCCGTTCTGTGTTATCATAGGATATAGTGAGGTAACGGCCTAACAGAGTAGGGAAACTATGCCAGTCAAAATAAGGAAGCCCGAAAATAGATTGACGGCTCCACTCCTCTTTCTCTCCAGCGAGCAGAGCGGCTGGGAAGGATTATCATTGCATGCGTTCCATGAGCCAGTGGAGCGTGAGGACTGGATCACTCCTACCACATCCGATACTTCCCTGGTGCTATTCACCCGTGGAGCGATGCACATGGGATACCGGAGCTTTAATGGCCCCTGGAAAGAATTCAACATCCATCAGGGGGACCTGCTTCTCAGACCTGGTGGGAGAACACCCTACGAAGTGCGCTGGAGAGGCCTCTCCTCCGAACCGGCGCAGACCCTTCATCTGCACCTGGACAAAGATCTGCTTGTTCGGACCGCGGCGGAGCTAACGGGTAGCGATCCTTCCCGCCTGTCACTGGTAGAGCGCTCTGCATTCCAGGACCCGCTACTGACGCAGATCAGCCTCGCGCTGTGGCACGAGTTGGAGCAGCCTTCTTCCAGCGGAAAGCTCTACGCCCAGACCGCCGCCCAGATGCTCGCCGTTCACCTCTTGCGCCACTATACTTCCGCAGAGAAAGCAATCAGGGAGCCACTACAAGGACTGACGCGCCGCCAGGTACAACGGGTGACGGACTTTGTCCTGGCCCATCTCAACCAGGATCTCTCGCTAGAAGCGCTGGCGCAACAGGCTGGTTTCAGCCCCTACCACTTTGCGCGCCTGTTTCGACAAGCAACAGGCGAAAGCCCTCACCAGTTTGTGCTGCGCCAACGCATCGAACGAGCGCAACACCTGCTCAAAGAGACGGATATGCCCCTTGCGCATGTCGCGTTAGAGAGTGGGTTCGCGAACCAGAGCCACCTGACACGAGCCTTCAAACGCTATCATGGCCTCACTCCACGAGCGTATCGACTGGATTACTAGATCGGCGCACATTTTTAATAAGATCCGCAGCAATGTGCAAGACCTGCCATTTTTTCCGCCGTATCATAGGGACGCAAAGTTCAACGCATCCATGATAGCAGGAAAGGAATCGAATGATGGCACTCGAACTCTATATGGTAGGCCTGATCGCCCAGGATATGGACAAATCCCTGGAATTTTACCGGCGAGTTGGCCTGGCTATCCCTGAAAGTGACAAAGCCCAGGAGCATGTCGGAGTCAAGATGGAAAGCGGGCTGACCTTCTTCTTAAATGCAGGCCGTGGACTTAATCCAGGGCAACCAGAGACAGCGGACGGCTGCCGCATCATCCTTGAGTTCTACTTGCCAAGCCGGGCCGCCGTAGAGGCAAAATAT
>JAFMRP010001560.1 GCA_017354095.1 Ktedonobacteraceae bacterium | reverse complement strand
CAGGAGGGCCGCAGGCCCTCCTGCATCCTTTCTCCCTGCGGCCCCGCAGGCGACTCCTCCCAGACCACCTGACCGCGTAGCGGTAGCCGCGTCAGCGGCGTTGGCGGTCTGGACAAGAGACCGGCGCGCCCGTCAAACGAAGTTTGACAGAGCCCACATTCGTGGAAAGCAAACAGCACCGCTGTCAACACCCACCGGCAGCAGTGCCGAAAGGGAAGCTATACATGAAATGTAAACGCGCCCATCGCACCGACTGGCAGCGCGTCACCAGGCACCGCTTCGCCATGCAGAAGATTGCGTCAAGCGACTTTACCGGCTATGCCACCCTGTTCTGCATAGATGAAGTCCGCGAACCACTATATAAAGATTTCTCTGGGCAAATTGTATGCCTGGCCGATAATGGATATAAGTGGCTACAGTATTTTCCCAATGATAGTCACCACGCTCTGACAGCCGTGCTGGATATACAAGAGAATCTCGCACGCCTGTACATTGATATCTGCAAGCGATGGTACCTGGATGAACAGGGAGAGCTTTTCTATGACGATCTCTACCTGGATATCGATGTATCTCCCGCTGGCGAAGTGACGCTGCTGGACGTCGACGAACTGGAAGAGGCTTTGCGCAAAGGCGATGTTTCATCTCTGGACTACGAACTGGCCTGGCGTGAGGCGGATCGCCTGCTTACAGCCATCGAGCAGGATATGTTCCCGCTCCTCTGGAACTTTGACCTCTGCAAAGATGACCTGGTCCGGCTGGCACTATAATAAATACTATAAAAAACTTGTCGCATGTGGATCATTAATTTTTGGGATAGCCGCTGCGATCACTTCCTGCTATAATCTTGTTGGACAAGGCTAGTGAAAATTGGAGTCTGCTATGTCTCGGCGCTTTCAAACACGAAGCACTCCAGGCAACAACCTGCGCGCGTTTATGAGTACCATCCCCTGGAAGCTACTCATTGTACTGCCAATCCTGGTTGTCGTCGCTGTTCCTACCTACCTGATAGGAACACACCTGGGTGGTAACGTCATGCCCTCATTAACCAGTTTTTTCTATAAGGTTACCGATATCTCTCCCGATGCCACGCCAACGCCACAACCACCGCTCACTACCATTCTGCCGCGCGTTGGACCAGTCCTCTACACCGTAGAGGACGGCGACTCATGCGATTCTATTTTGACCTTCCAGATGCGCATGAACAAAGCTGGCGAGATCTTTACCGATGTCAGGCAAGAAACCGTCAAGGCCCTCAATGCCGCGCTCGGTCACGATTGTGGCAAGCTTCAGCCCGGCACAGTCCTGTCGCTGATGCCCCATTATCCTCTCGCTGCCCTGGGTGGCACGGTGCTCAAAATTGAGGCAACCTCTCCTCAACAGGTGTTGCCTACACCTCTCATTAAGGTCACCAGCCAGCCACAATCTACTGTCGACTGCTCTGGTGGCTGCCTGCTAACGGTACGCGTCTCCGCGCAGACACAGGTAAAAGTGCTGGTCGAGACTGGCCTGCCTGTCCGCCCTGGCTCCTGGATCTGGGCACAGGTCGCGCTGGCACGTAAGAAAATTCATGGCTTCGATAACTATCCGTATGTCGACCCCAACGCTTCGCTGAATGGCTCATTGCTGCATGCCTGCGACTTGCAGGTCGATAATACTCATGACGATAATGGCACCACCTGTGATGAGCTCAATCCGAATACGATTGATGACGATGGCGGCTCCTGGCTGGTTGGCGTCGTAGGACCGGGTGGGCTCGA